>CACZPG010000168.1 GCA_902782965.1 uncultured Lachnospiraceae bacterium | reverse complement strand
TTCAGAAGAAGAACTTCTGGATCAGGGTATCAAGCAGAGTACTATCCGTCTTTCTATCGGAACAGAACATATAGATGATATAATTGCTGATCTTGAAAATGCATTTGCAGCTGTATAAAGCTTAAGATAAGAAAGCAAGGTTGACAGACCTCCTGGAAAAAGATACATTAAAAACTAATGTAACTGTTAATCAGTTAATAAATATTTATTTTGAAAGGAAAGAAAAGATGAGTAAGATTTATAAAGGTACTACAGAGCTTATTGGAAATACACCACTTGTTGAAGTGGTAAATATTGAAAAGGAACTTGGACTTGAAGCTACAATTCTTGTAAAACTGGAGTATCTTAATCCGGCCGGAAGCGTTAAGGATCGTATTGCAAAGGCTATGATTGAGGATGCTGAGAACAAAGGTCTGCTGAAAGAGGATTCTGTAATTATCGAACCTACAAGCGGTAATACGGGAATCGGACTTGCTGCACTTGCAGCATCAAAGGGATATCGTATCATTCTTACAATGCCCGAAACCATGAGCGTTGAGCGTAGAAATATCCTTAAGGCATATGGAGCTGAGATCGTACTGACAGAAGGCTCCAAGGGTATGAAGGGAGCTATTGCAAAGGCAGACGAACTTGCAAAGGAGATTCCAAACAGTTTTATTCCGGGACAGTTTGTTAATCCTGCAAATCCTGCTATTCATAAGGCTACAACAGGTCCTGAAATCTGGAATGATACAGATGGAAAGGTTGATATATTTATTGCCGGTGTAGGAACAGGTGGAACAGTTACAGGTACCGGTGAGTATCTTAAAGAGCAGAATCCTGATGTTAAAGTAGTTGCTCTTGAACCTGAAGATTCTCCTGTTCTTTCAGAAGGCAAAGCAGGTGCTCACAAGATTCAGGGTATCGGAGCAGGCTTCGTTCCTGAGGTGCTTAATACAGAGGTTTATGATGAAGTATTTAAGGCTCCGGGTGCTGCAGCATTTGAAACTGCTAAGCTGCTTGCAAGAAAAGAAGGAATTTCTGTAGGTATATCTTCGGGTGCAGCTCTTTATGGTGCAATCGAGCTGGCTAAGAGACCTGAGAATAAGGGTAAGACAATAGTTGCTCTTCTTCCGGATAGTGGAGACAGATATTATTCAACTCCTCTTTTCACAGAATAGATTAAAGGGATAATAACGGGGTGCTTTTAAATCCTTCTTTGTGGTAGTGGATTACGAAATAACAAATAATGTAATGTAAATGACTAAGTAAAGTTAACATTATTAAGTAAAATTTCACAATATAAACCCGTTGTCCTGTTTTTACTTAAAAAAATATTGATATTTATAGTTTTATAGAGTACAATTCAAAATCGAAATTGAAATAGCGTCTTAGAGTGATACTTTGAGACGCTATTATTTTAGGAAATGAAGGTTCCTATTGTATAAATTAGTGACAGCAGAGGGGGATGCTCTTCGGCTGTCATAATCTTTTAAAAAGTGGAGAATGAATATGGATAGAATTAATGTTCCGGAACTTTTTGGCTCTCTTGTCTTTAATGATAAGGAAATGAAGGCAAGACTTTCTGATGATGTATATGCATCACTTAAGAAAACCATTGATGAGAATGTGAGACTTGATGAGAAGGTAGCTGATGCAGTTGCTGAAGAGATGAAGAACTGGGCTCTGGAAAACGGAGCTACACATTTCACTCACTGGTTCCAGCCTCTTACGGGTGTGACTGCTGAGAAGCATGATAGTTTTATTACACCAACCTCTGATAATGAAGTGATTATGGAGTTTTCAGGTAAGGAACTGATAAAGGGCGAACCGGATGCATCATCCTTTCCGTCGGGAGGACTGAGAGCAACCTTTGAGGCAAGAGGATATACTGCATGGGATCCTACATCATATGCATTTATCAAGGATCATACACTATGTATACCAACTGCTTTCTGCTCATATTCAGGAGAAGCTCTGGATAAGAAGACACCGCTTCTCAGATCTATGCAGGCCATTAACCGTCAGACCCTCAGAATACTTAGACTGTTCGGAAATGATACGGTTAAGTATGTAAGAACAAGTGTAGGACCGGAACAGGAATATTTCCTTGTGGATAAGGAAGTATTTAATAAGAGACCGGACCTTATCTATACCGGAAGAACTCTTTTCGGAGCTATGCCTCCGAAGGGACAGGAGATGGATGACCACTATTTCGGAGTAATCAAGCCGAGAGTCAGGGAGTTCATGGAGGATCTGAATCAGGAGCTCTGGAAGCTGGGTATTCTTGCCAAGACAGAGCATAATGAAGTAGCTCCGGCACAGCATGAGCTGGCTCCTATATATTCAACGACAAACGTAGCAACTGATGCAAATCAGCTGACGATGGAGATAATGAAGAAGGTTGCAAGCCGTCATGGAATGGAATGTCTGCTGCATGAGAAACCTTTCGCGGGTGTAAACGGTTCAGGAAAGCATAACAACTGGTCCATCTCAACGGATACAGGCGTTAACCTGCTGTCACCGGGCAAAACTCCTTATGAAAACGCGCAGTTCTTATTATTCCTCTGTGCAGTTATTCAGGCGGTAGATGATTATCAGGACCTTCTGAGACTTTCTGTAGCAACAGCCGGAAATGATCACAGACTGGGTGCAAATGAAGCTCCTCCGGCTATTATTTCGGTATTCCTGGGGGCTGAGCTTTCTGCAATTCTTGAGGCAATAAAGGAAGATAAGCCTTACAAGGGGACAGAAGAGGTCAAGATGAAACTGGGAGTACATTCTCTTCCAAGGTTCAGCAGAGATACAACAGACAGAAACAGAACGTCACCATTTGCATTTACAGGTAATAAATTTGAGTTCAGATCTCTTGGATCTTCTAACAGTATCGCATGCAGTAATATCATGCTGAATGCTGCTGTAGCTGAAAGCCTTCGTCAGTACGCAGATGAACTGGAGAAGTCAGAGAACTTCGAGAATGATCTGCATGAGCTTATTAAGAGAGTTATCACTGAACATCAGAGAATTCTCTTTGATGGAAATGGTTACGGAGAAGAGTGGGTCAAGGAAGCTACAGAGGTAAGAGGTTTATCAAATCTGAGAACGACCGCTGATGCCATGCCTCATCTTCTTGATGAGAAGAATAAGAAAATGCTTAAACAGCATAAGATCTTTACTGATGCTGAGCTTGAGTCCAGATGTGAGATAATGCTGGATAATTATGTTAAGACGGTAAATATCGAGGGACTGACCATGGTGGATATGGTCAGAAAGAATTACCTGCCGGCAATTGAAAGATATCTTTTCAGACTCGCCGAAACCACAAGCTATATGAGACAGGTAAGCGATAAGGTTAAATGTAATTACGAAGTAACCACAATGGAGAGACTTTCTGAACTTACCGATTATATTATGAATGCGGTAATAGAACTTGAAGAGGCGTTGTCAGAGTTAAAGACTATTTCTGATATATTTAAGGCTTCAGAATATGTAAGAGATACTCTGCTTCCAAGAATGGATCATGTCAGAAAGCATGTAGATGAGGCTGAAATGCTTACATCACAGAGAGACTGGCCGTTCCCGAGCTATGGTCAGCTGCTGTTCAGCGTGAAATAATCCTGAAATTATTATAAGTAAAAAAACAAGAATATAATGTCACGGGGTGTTGGGTTCGTACACTCTGTGGCATTCTTTTTTCTTCTTTGATATATGTGGATTATATGGTATAATCTACTCTGTATATCTATGTAATGAGTAATAAGTTGCTGTGTGAAGACAGTAACAGGAAAGAAACAGGTGACACAAAATGAAATTCACAAAAATGCATGGAATCGGAAATGATTATGTGTATATAAATGCTATTAAGTATGACATACAGAATCCGTCTCAACTTGCAGTGACTGTCAGTGACAGACACTTTGGAATAGGCTCAGACGGGCTTATTCTCATCAAAGCAAGTGATAAGGCGGATTTTATGATGGATATGTATAATGCCGATGGATCACAGAGTGAGATGTGCGGAAACGGTATCAGATGCGTGGGTAAATATGTCTATGATCATGGTCTGACCGATAAGAAGATAGTGACTATCGAGACACTGGCCGGAATCAAAACTCTTAATCTGACAGTAAAGCCGGTGGAAGAGGTTGAAGGTTATAAAGCAGTATCCAATAACGGAATGGTGGTAGCTGAGGCTACAGTGAATATGGGAGCTCCGATACTGGAGCCTGAGAAAGTTCCCGTAATATTACCGGATGGGTATAATGCAAGAAAGGTTCTTGAGGTTATTAAAGAGAATACGGGAATTGGCCTCGAATCTCCTGTTGATTCAAATCTGGATGGAATCAGTATTGATAAGAATGAGAAGGTTGCCATCAGGATGCCTGTTGTGATCAACGACACCATATATTACGGAACCTGTGTATCGATGGGAAACCCGCATGTGATCGTATTTGTTGACGAGACAGATGATTTTCCTCTGGAAAAGTATGGACCATCCTTTGAGAATTACAGAAATTTCCCTGAAAGAATCAATACTGAGTTTGTTCAGGTAATAGACAGAAAGCATGTCAAAATGCGTGTCTGGGAGCGAGGAACCGGTGAGACGCTGGCATGTGGAACGGGAGCTTCAGCAACGGGAGTTGCCTGTATCCTTAATGGAAAGACAGATGATGAGATAACGGTTTCTCTGCTTGGTGGAGATCTGAAGATTAAATGGGACAGAGAGCAGAATCTTGTATTTATGACCGGTCCTGCTACGACTGTTTTCGAAGGAGAAATATAAGAAAAACCCCTATTATAATTGAGGAAGTGAGGAAGAATTATGTTTAGAGCTAATGAAGATTATCTTAAGTTACCCGGAAGTTATCTTTTCTCCAATATTGCGAAAAAGGTAAGTGCTTTTGCTGAGGCAAACCCTGATAAAGAAATAATCAGACTGGGAATAGGAGATGTTACTCAGCCTCTCTGCCCAACTGTTATTAAGGCACTCCACTCTGCAGTTGATGAGATGGCTTCTGCAGATACTTTCAGAGGTTATGCGCCTGATCTGGGATATTCATTTCTGAGAGATACCATTGTTGAGAAGGTTTATAAGCCTCTCGGTGCTGAAATATATGCTGATGAAGTATTTGTAAGTGACGGTGCCAAGTCAGATTCAGGTAATATTCAGGAGATATTTACTAAGAACCAGAAGATAGCAGTATGTGATCCTGTATATCCGGTATATGTAGATACAAATGTTATGGCTGGAAGAACAGGAACTTATGATGCAGAGACCGGTTTATGGAGTGATGTGATCTATATGCCTTGTACTGCAGCCAATGGTTATGCTCCGGAAATTCCATCAGAGGTTCCGGATATAATCTATCTGTGTTTCCCGAACAATCCTACCGGAGCAACTATCAATAAGGCACAGCTTCAGGAATGGGTTGATTATGCGAATAAGAATGGCGCCGTGATCATTTACGATGCTGCTTATGAGGCATACATTTCCGAGGAGGATGTACCACATTCTATCTATGAATGTGAGGGTGCACGTACTTGCGCCATCGAAATAAGATCCTTCTCTAAGAACGCAGGCTTTACGGGAACGAGACTTGGATACACCATCATTCCTAAGGATATCAAAGATGAGGATGGTAATTGTCTGAATTCACTCTGGGCAAGACGTCATGGAACCAAATTCAACGGTGCTCCTTACATTATCCAGAGAGCCGGTGAAGCTGTATTCTCCGAAGAAGGTCAGAGAGAAACCAATGAACAGATAGCATATTATATGAAAAATGCAAAATACATTCTCGAAGGTCTTAAGGAAGCAGGATATACAGTGTCCGGAGGAGTGAATGCTCCATATATTTGGCTTAAAACACCTGATAATATGACCAGCTGGGAATTCTTCGATTATCTTCTGAATGAGGTAAATGTTGTCGGAACACCGGGATCAGGTTTCGGTCCAAGCGGAGAAGGTCATTTCAGACTGACAGCTTTCGGAAGCTTTGAGAATACAGTAAAGGCAATTGACAGAATTAAGAAGTTATAAGAATACAGATGTGTCATAAGTTATGATTCTTTATGACCCACTGAAACGAAGGAGAAAATAAATGAGTATACTTGACTTTTATAAGGGTAAGAAGGTTCTGCTTACAGGACATACCGGCTTCAAAGGCAGCTGGATGACACAGATGCTTCTGATGGCAGGAGCTGAGGTGACCGGATATTCACTGGTTCCTCCTACAGATCCAAGTCTTTTCGAAAGAGCCGGACTGGCTGCTGATATTAATAATGTTGTAGGAGATATCAGAGACTACGATAAGTTGAAGAAGACCTTCGATGAAGCTAAGCCGGAGATTGTATTTCATCTTGCTGCTCAGCCACTTGTAAGGGAATCCTATAAGGAGCCTGCCTATACCTATGAGACAAATGTTATGGGTACGGTTAATATATGTGAGGCTGTAAGAACTACCGACAGTGTGAAGTCATTTCTGAATATTACCACTGATAAGGTTTATTATAATGATGATTCAGATAAGTCAGGAGGATTCGTGGAGAACGATCCTCTGGATGGATATGATCCATATTCAAATTCAAAATCATGCTCTGAACTGGTTACTCACAGTTATAAGAAATCCTTCTTCGATGAGGCAGGCATAGCTGTATCAACAGCTCGTGCAGGAAATGTAATCGGTGGCGGAGATTATGCGAAGGACAGAATTATTCCTGATTGCGTAAGAGCTGCTGAGAAGGGAGAAACAATAATCGTAAGAAATCCTTATTCCATCAGACCTTATCAGCATGTTCTGGAGCCTCTTAAGATATATCTGACTATAGCTAAGAGCCAGTATGAGGATAAGAAATATGCAGGATATTATAATGTGGGTCCTGATGATGTGGATTGCGTGGAAACAGGAAAGCTTGTAGATATTTTCTGTAAAGCCTGGGGTGAGAATGTTGGCTGGGAGTCCCAGTATGACGGAGGTCCTCACGAAGCTTCTTTCCTGAAGCTGAACTGTAATCTTATCAAAGAGGTGTTTGGCTGGAGTCCGGTATGGAATATTGATAAAGCAGTTGAGATGGTAGCTCAGTTCGAGAAGAGACGAATAGCTGATCCGGGAGCTGTAAGAGATGAGATGAAGCTTGAGATAGAAGAGTTTCTTGGATAATGAGGTCTACTGATGAAAGAAGTAATAATTACAGGTGCTACAGGCATGATCGGTTCTGCGGTTACCAAGCTTATGCTGGAAAAGGGTGTTAATGTAACCGCAATTATCAGACCTATGTCTGAAAATCTGGAGTATCTCGAGAATCTCGTGGAAACAGATGAAAAAAGAATAGCAAACAGCGAATCCGGAATTCTCAGACTGGTAGATTGTGATCTTTCAGAACTGAGAACTTTGCGAGATAAGCTGGGCTGGGAGCATGATGCTTTCTTTCATTTCGGCTGGGCACATACATTTGGACCCGGAAGAAATGATGCTTCAAAACAGGAACTGAATATCAAGGCAACACTTGATGCAGTTCATCTTGCCTATGAAACAGGCTGTAAGGTTTTTGTAAGCGCCGGTTCGCAGGCAGAGTTCGGGATATCAAGTGCAAGGCTTTCTGATGAGCTTCCGAAGGATCCCAAGACAGGCTTCGGAATAGCCAAGCTGGCCGCCTGCAGATTATCTCAGCTGGAATGTGCTAATCTCGGGATTCGTCATGTGTGGGGCAGAGTTCTCAGCTGTTACGGACCCGGTGATAATAAGTCAACCATGATCATGTCAGCCATAAGAGCTATGCTTAGTAAGGAACATATGGAATTCAATCCGGCTGAGCAGATATGGGATTATATATATGTGGATGACCTAGCAAATGCATTTATTGCCCTTGCGGCTAATGGCAAGGATCAGAAATGCTATACACTTGGAACCGGTGAAGGCAGACTGCTTAGAGATTATATTTATGCAATAAGAGATGCTATAGATCCGACTCTTGATATCGGAATTCCCGAAGCTTCAGATACTGATGAATACGTAATGAAGCTAGAGGCTGATATTACGGATCTGGTATCTGATACAGGCTTCGTTCCGGAGGTCAGTTTTGAGGATGGTATAAGACGGACGGTGGAATGGGCAAAAGAACATATGACAATTATGTGATGGTGAAGTCAGATTTAAGGAATTAGTAAATATTTATAAAGGAGACAAAATGTCATGGGAAAGATAACAGTAGAAAACTGTGAGAAGGACGGAGTAGTAATTGAAGGACTTAAGATTATCACTCCTACAGTATTCGGTGATGAACGTGGATATTTCATGGAAACCTATAATATGAATGATATGAAGGAAGCCGGTATACCTCTGGAATTTGTTCAGGACAATCAGAGTGCTTCCAAGAAGGGAGTTCTGAGAGGACTTCATTTTCAGAAACAGTTCCCTCAGGATAAGCTGGTGCGTGTAATAAACGGCGAAGTTTTTGATGTGGCTGTTGACCTGAGAGAAGGAAGTGCTACCTTTGGCAAATGGTTCGGAGTGCTTCTGTCAGCTGAGAATAAGAAACAGTTCTTCATTCCTAAGAATTTTGCCCATGGATTCATAGTTCTTTCTGATTATGCTGAATTCTGTTATAAGTGTACGGATTTCTATCATCCAAATGATGAAGGCGGACTGCTCTGGTCAGATCCGGATATCGGAGTAGAGTGGCCGATTCCGGAAGGCATGACTGTAGAAGAACTGACACTGTCCGATAAGGACAGAGCCTGGGGAGGAATTCAGGCATACAAAGCAGAACGCAACCTGTAAGTCAAACGGGATGACGTGTCTGCCTGCCTAAAAAAATAAAAAATAAGTCCGTCAGTTTTTCTGAGGACTTAATTTACATGGAAGAAAAGATGAATAAAAGAAAATCAATTCCGGCGGAACTGATCAAGAACAGGAAGCTGGAATTTACACTGGCAAAAAATGATTTCAGAACTAAATATGCAGGATCGTTTCTGGGAATGGTCTGGGCCTTCATACAACCTATCGTAACAATACTGGTATACTGGTTTATTTTTACAGTAGGTTTCAGATCCGGACAGGATCAGGAATATCCTTTCGTACTGTTTATCGTGGTCGGGATAGTGCCCTGGTTCTTCTTTGCAGATGCTATGAATGGTGGAACCGGAGCTTTGATAGACTATGATTATCTGGTCAAAAAGGTAATGTTTAATATAGACATACTGCCTTTTGTTAAGGTAATGTCGTCCCTTTTTGTACATGCATTTTTTATTATATTTTCGATAATACTATGTATCTGCATGGGTTATGCTCCAACTATATATGCAATCCAGCTGATATATTATATTTTCTGTAACATTATATTTACTCTGGGACTGGTATACTTCACTGCGGCGATAAATGTCTTCGTTCGTGATCTGACTCAGATAATCAGTATATTTGTTCTTCAGATCGGAGTGTGGATTACGCCGATAATGTGGGATGCTAATAAGATGCTGAGTCCGAAGCTTCTAAAGGTGTTTAAGCTGAATCCTATGTTCTATATCGTCAATGGATTCCGTGAAAGCATGCTTTACAAGAGATGGTTCTGGGAAGGTACGAATCTATGGTGGACCCTTTATTTCTGGGCTATAACCTTATTTATCTTCTGGTTCGGAGTAAAGATATTCAATAAACTGAGAGAGTACTTCGCAGACGTATTATAAAATGAGTCAGAAAGAATCATAAATGCTGACTTACATAGGATAAATGAGCTGAATGTTGTAGAAGATGACAGCTCAGAAGAGAATGATATGAATAATGACATTGCAATAAAAGTTAATAATATTTCCAAGGTATACAACCTTTATGAGACTAATACTGACCGTGCACTCGGAATGCTTGGCATCAAACATGGTGTCAAATATAGGGAACATCATGCTCTCAAAGATGTGAGCTTCGAAGTCAAGAAGGGTGACTGTGTCGGTATTATAGGAACCAACGGAGCCGGTAAATCTACCATGCTGAAGATTATTACCGGAGTGCTTAGTCCAACTTCCGGAAGCGTTGATATTGATGGACGTATTTCTGCTCTGCTTGAACTGGGAGCGGGCTTCAACAGTCTGTATACCGGAATAGAGAATATTTATCTGAATGGAACCATGATAGGTTTTACCAAGGAAGAAATAGATGCAAGACTTGATGACATTCTGGAATTTGCTGATATCGGAGATTTCGTATACCAGCCGGTTAAGACCTATTCCTCGGGAATGTTTGTAAGGCTTGCCTTTGCTGTTGCCATAAATATAGATCCTGAAATACTGATAGTTGATGAGGCCCTTTCTGTAGGAGACGCCTTCTTCCAGAATAAGTGTTTCAAGAAATTTGAGGATTTCAAAGAGAGGGGCAAGACCATACTCTTCGTAAGTCATGATCTTTCCAGTATAGAAAGATACTGCAGCAAAGCGATTCTTCTGGATCATGGAATCAATGTTGGAGAGGGAACCCCCGGAGAAACCATCAATAGATATAAGAAGCTGATGTCAGGAATGTCAGTTAAGGATCTGAAGGCGCAGGAAGAAGGAAAACTCGCCCCGGGTAAAGGAGGGGCTGATGGTTCTTCAGACGGTGAGGGAAAGAAAGAGAAGAAATGGAAGGACAGCTTCCAGATCAATCCGCAGCTTGATGAGTATGGTATTATGGATGCCAAAATCACAGATTTCGCCATTAGTGATGAACAGGGAAATCTTTCCGCTACTCTGATCAAGGGATATAAATTTCATATTAAATACAAGGTAGAGTTCTTTGATGACGTTCAGGATCCTATCTTCACATATACCTTCAAGACCTTGAAAGGTCAGGATATAACAGGTACTAACACAATGTATGAGAATGCAGGAGTAGGACTGGCTAAGAAGGGTGATGTCTACATCATAGACTTCGAACAGGAAATGTACCTGCAGGGAGGAGATTATCTTCTTTCCATCAGCTGCACCAGTTTCAAAGACGGTGTACTGGTAGTCCACGATAGAATGTACGACGTCCTCCTGATCTCAGTCGTCTCCAACAAAAACACAGTAGGGTTTTATGACATGAATTCACAGGTTACTATTCACAGACAACAGGAAATATAGAATTGACCGTGCTTGCTTGCAAGCTAAGGGAAATTCTGTATTTGCTGGGGTTCCTGCGAAGCAGGAATCGCAACATCATGAGGGAGCTGCCTGCGGAGCAGGCGATAGAGCACGAAGTGCGAAGGTCCCGAATGGATGTTGCAGGTCTGTGAATACAAAACAAACACTCAAATTAACACTCGGGTAAGAAATATGGATATTTACACAAAACTCGAAAAAATAATAAAGGGCCGTAAGGATCCCGACACTGTTCTTTCC
>CACZPG010000167.1 GCA_902782965.1 uncultured Lachnospiraceae bacterium | reverse complement strand
GCTTGTGAAGAAGAATTCGGTGTTTCCGCAGCAGCAGGTGTTGTAGTTGCAGCAGCAGGCGGTGACGCTGGCGCAGCAGCAGCTGAGAAGGATGAGTTCGATGTAGAACTTACAGAGATCGGTGCTGAGAAGATTAAGGTTATCAAGGCTGTACGTGAGGTTACAGGTCTTGGACTTAAGGAAGCTAAGGAAGCTGTTGAGGGCGCTCCAAAGGTACTTAAGGAAGCTGTATCTAAGGCAGAGGCTGAGTCAATCAAGGCTAAGCTTGAAGAAGTTGGAGCTAAGGTTACTCTTAAGTAATTATATTTCTATGCTTAATAGGGGGCAAAGTGTTATTCTTTGCCCCTAATTCTTTTTTAGGGGAATGGGTTTATGGTTTTCAGTTCGGCAATTTTCATGTTTGCATTTCTGCCCATAGTTTTCGGACTATGTCTTCTTCCTGTTCCTTTGAAAGTCAAAAACATATTTCTTATTTTTGCGAGTCTGTTCTTTTATGCATATGGTGAACCGGTTTATGTACTTCTAATGCTTGCATCCAGTATAGTCAATTATGCTTTCGGAAGATTCCTTGGTGCAGGCAGCATCCGTAAACTGGATATCGATCTCTCTAAAGCAGAGGTCAGAAAATATGTAGGGATAGAAGAAACCAAGACTCCGTACAGAAAGTTTCTCCTGGTTATTGCAGTAATTCTTAATATTGGAACACTGGGAGTATTCAAATACACAGATTTCATCTTATCAAGTATCAATAATGCATTTCATACCAGTATTCCCCTTCCGGGAATATCACTCCCTATTGGTATTTCATTCTTTACCTTCCAGGCTTTATCCTATGTAATCGATGTATATAGGAATCCGGGACTTGAGCAGAAGAGTTATCCGGCTGTTCTTCTGTATATTTCCATGTTCCCTCAGCTGGTAGCAGGCCCGATAGTAAAGTACAGTGATATTGAATATCAGATCTATAATCGTAAAATGACTTCTGACGAAATAGTCGGAGGAATCGAGAGGTTCACAAAAGGACTTTTCAAGAAAATGTTTGTTGCGAATGTAATGGGTACAGTGGCAGACTCTATATTCTCTCTTGAGATAGGAGAGTACCATATGCTGGTTGCATGGCTGGGTGCTGTCTGCTATGCCCTTCAGATATATTTTGATTTCAGTGCTTATTCGGATATGGCACTGGGACTTGGTCACATGTTCGGTTTCTCTTTCAAAGAGAATTTCCTGCATCCCTACTCGGCAGTCAGCATTAATGACTTCTGGGATAAATGGCACATTTCTCTGTCCAGCTGGTTTAAGGAATATGTATACATTCCACTGGGAGGAAGCAGAAAGGGTAAAGCCAGAACAGAAATCAATAAGCTTATTGTATTCTTCCTTACGGGTGTATGGCATGGTGCTAACTGGACCTTCATACTCTGGGGAATGATCCATGGAATTGCTAATGTTATTGAAGATACCATTCTTCCGGTTCAGAAGCTTAAGGCTAAATGGATTGGAAATATATATACCTGTCTGATAGCTGTTCTTGCTTTTGTATTTTTCAGGGCTGATACAGTTACCTACGGATGGCAGTTTGTCTGTACAATGTTTTCCAACTGGAAAATGGACAGTCAGTCCATGAGTATCCTGCTGGAACAGCTGAATATTTACAATATTCTGACACTTGTTGTTGCAATGGTATTTGCCTATCCGGTATTTGACAGGATTAAGGCGAAACTTCAAGGCAAAGCAGAAGGCGAGGGTGGCAATGGTAAAGGAGCGGCAGTTCTTGCGGCAGCATCCATTGTAGCTTTGCTCCTCTCAATACTCAGACTTTCTTCTGCAGCTTATAATCCATTTATTTATTTTAGATTCTAGTATCACGGTTTCCCTGCGGGGATACGGGTTAAAAAGATGAAAGATGATAAGAAAGTAATTCAAGATGAACAACTGAATAATAATCCTGATGAGAACAAAAGCTCTGATGTGAATAAGAATTCTGATGAGAACAGGAAGTCTCTGTGGAATCGTGTATATATTTCGATGTTTCTTGTGATCATTCTTATTCCTTTCGTATGTATGACATTTTACAAAACGGACATGTCTCTTGAGAAGAGGACGGGGGCGCCTTTCCCGAAGCTTAAGACCTACGATGGGAAGCTGAATCTGGATTATTTTGATAATCTGAATGATTATTTCAATGATCACTTCGCCTTCAGGCAGGAGATGACTACGCTGGATGCGATGCTTACGACAGGACTTACGAAGACTTCGGTGAATGATGATGTTATCTATGGTAAGGACGGCTGGCTGTTCTATACGGAGACCATGGATGAATACTTCGGAAGAAATGTACTTTCGGACAGAGGTATTAATAATACAGTTATCAGTCTGAAACTTATGCAGGAATATTCCGAGAATAATGATGCAGAATTTCTCTTCATGGTATGTCCTATCAAGGCAGATCTTTATCCGGAAAATCTTCCTTACAATTATAAAAAGGGAAGTGAGGTAAATAACTGGACTAAGCTTCAGCCGGCAATGGACAGAGAGGGCATTAAGTATGTAAATCTTCATGAACCTTTTATGAATGATGAGAGAGTAATGTATCATAAGCTTGATACTCACTGGAATAATGAAGGTGCGTCATTTGCCTGTAAGCTGATCCAGAATTCTATTGGCAGAGATGCATATGATTATACAAATGAACCCTGTGATTATAAAAAGAGTTTCAGGGGTGACCTCTATGGCATGCTCTATCCTAAGGGCAGCGAGCTTGACTATAATCAGTCATATTCGCATGAACATGAGTTCAAATATATAACCGCTACCAAAAGTACGGAAGATTTCAACATACAGACCAGTACTGAAGGAAAAGACGGAAGTCTTCTGATGTTCCGTGATTCCTATGGAAATGCACTTATTCCGTATATGGCGGATGAATATAAGGATGCATATTTTACAAAGATAATGCCATTTGATTTGGGACTGATTTCGGAGTATAATGCGGATGTGGTAATGGTTGAGCTTACACAGCGCCATATCACATATCTGTGGGAATATCTTCCGGTAATGGATGCACCATTAAGAGATGATGTTACGGATACACCGGAGGAGACAGAGGAGTCAGCTGTTATAAAGGTTGATAAGACTCCGGATGGGAAGCTTGTGGTATATGGAACAGCTGATCCGGATTATACAGATGACGTTTCCCATATTTATATTAGAATTACGGATAGTGAATATATTTCCGATTATGAAGCATTTCCGGTAGGATACAGATCCACGGCTTCCGGAACTACGCAAGGCTCCAATGAGGAGGGACTTAGTGATAAGTTCAGTTCCGGTGATTATAATGAGAAGGATTATCAGTTCGGCATGTATATAAGTCCTGAGGATATAGCAAAGGGTGAATGTACCTTTGAACTGATTACCGAAAAGGATGGAGTATTCTATACGACGGGAAATATATATTCCTATATCAATGAATAATGATGGAAAAGGGAGATTCATAATGAGAAAAAAACTCTACGGTATTATAACTATGACAATGCTGGCAGCATGTCTTGCTGCATGTGGAAACAGTGCTGAAACTGAAAGTACTACTGAAGTAGCATCTGTAGAAACTACAGAAGCAACCACAGAAGCAACCACAGAAGCGACTACAGAAGCAACCACAGAAGCGACTACAGAAGCAACTACGGAAGCTACAACAGAGGCAACCACAAAAGCGACTACAGAAGCAACCACAGAAGCTACTACTGAGGCAACCACAGAGAAGACAACAGAAGCTACTACAGAGAAGACTACAGAGAAGACAACAGAAGCAACTACAGAGAAAGCTACTGAGAAGAAGAAAGAGAAGAAGACTACAGAGAAAAAGAAGAAAGAGAAGACTACTGAGAAGCAGACAGAAGCAACTACAGAGGCTTCCAAGAAGAGTATTGCTCAGGGTTATGTAGGTTCTACACTTGATGCTCTTGCAGCTGCCTGCGGATCCTACAGACTTGAGACCGGAGGTGCATGTTCTCTGGAAGGAGAGCTTAGCGGAATTGCATATTTCGATGGCTTCACTGCATATCTTCATTCAGAACAGGGACAGACAGTCTGGATCGTAGATGCCATAGAGTAATATCAGCTTAGAAATATTAAGTAAGCAATATTTCATTTGAGAGGAGTATATTTATGAACAACAGGAGAAATATATTCAGAGTATTAAGTTTTGTACTTGCATTAGTTTTTGTTATAACATTTTTCCCGGTTTCAGATGTTAATGCAGCAGCCAAGAAGGGCTGGGTAAAGAAGAAGGGTTATAAGTATTACTACAGTGAAGAAGGAAAAATGCAGACCGGCTTCACCCAGGTAGGTAAGAATACTTATTATTTTACTCCAAAGGCTATTAAAGCGAAGTATAGTGGAAAGACTTATACCATTGCTCCGAAGGGTTCAATGCTTAAGGGCTGGTATAAGATAAAGAATAAATATTATTATTTTGACAGAAATAATGGCAAGATGGTTGTTAATAAAACCGTGGATGCCATCAAGCTTGATAAGAAGGGTGTAGCTAAGGCAAATGCATACAACAAGAAGAAGATGAATCTCATGATTCTTGCCAGAGAGAGAATGCTCTGCCTTACTAAGCCTACCGATTCCAAGGAGGCTAAGAGGCTTGCATGCTTTAATTACTGCAAGGCCATCCCTTATGTAGGTTATCATTTCCTTAAGAATGAGAGAAGTAAGGCTGACTGGGATATTATATTTGCTTCAGATGTGCTTGATCCAAGCGCACATGCTTCT
>CACZPG010000166.1 GCA_902782965.1 uncultured Lachnospiraceae bacterium | reverse complement strand
GAATCCTTTGCCGGTATATCCGAGGATATGAAGGGTGATACAAAATTCATAATCAAGGTAGATGGAATAGGTGAAGATAAGAAATAACAGATAAAAGAAGCAAGTTATATCGTGTCAAAAGGTGATAGTAACTCCCTTTATTAAAGATTCTCCGGAAGAGCCGGTTAGTCCCAAAACAGGATTAACCGGCTTTTCACATTGAGGTAAATAGTTGCCGTTGGCAAAACACGCCCCACGCGTAAAGTATAAAAAAGAATAGTGGCAAAAAAGTGTATAAAATATTATAATAAAGTATTGTAACTGATGAATGAAATAATATGTTTATTATTTACAGGGGTGTTAATTTTAATATTGAAGAGGGTGTTTAAATGAGCGAATTATATGAGAACAGGGAGCTGTCATGGCTCAGATTTAACGAAAGAGTTCTTCAGGAGGCAGAGGACAAAAGAAATCCTCTCTGTGAAAGACTTACATTTATGTCTATTTATCAGACGAATCTGGATGAATTCTTTATGGTTCGTGTAGGATCTCTGCATGATCAGATGCTTCTGGAGGATGATCCGAAGGAGAATAAGACTAATATGTCAGCCTCGGAACAGCTGGAAGAAATAAGAGAGAGAGTAAGACAGCTTGGAGTGAGAAAGGATGAATCCTATCATAAGCTGATGAAAGAAGTAGAGAAGAAGGGGCTGAAGCTTGTAAGATTTTCAGACCTGACTGAAGAAGAGGCCGCTTATCTTCAGGGGTTCTTCGAGAGAGAAATCCAGCCACTGCTTTCTCCATTTACAATCAGTAAGAAGAGACCGTTCCCGTTTATAAAGAATAAAGAGATATGTGCAGTAGCACTTCTTGAAACTAAAGGCGGTAAGAATCGATTCGGTATCGTTCCTTGTAATAACGGAATGTTTGCACGTCTTGTGCCTGTTCCTGACAAGAAAGGAACCTACATGCTTGCGGAAGAGCTGATTCTTCATTTTCTTCCTGAGGTTTTCTCGGGATATAGCATTGCCTGCAAATCCCTTATTCGTGTTACGAGAAATGCGGATATAGATGCAGATAAAGTTTATGATGAAGAACTGAACTACCGTGATCATATGGCTGAGGTCATTAAGCTCCGTAGGAAGCTTGAACCTGTAAGACTTGAATATACTCGTGATATCGATAAGAAGATTATTAAGAATATTGCTGAATTCTTCAATATTGATAAAGATATGATCTTCAAAACCGATGTTCCTCTTGATATGTCATTTGTTTTTGATTTCCAGGATGAACTCAGACATGACAAGAATCTGTTCTTTGAGAAGAGGATTCCTCAGAGGTCCCCTGAGCTTGATGAGTCAAAGCCGCTTATACCACAGATAATTGAGAAGGATAAATTTCTCTCTTATCCATATGAGAATATCAGACCATTTCTCGGAATGCTGCATGAGGCTGCGAATGATCCTAATGTAGTATCGATCAAAATGACTCTTTACAGACTCGCAAAACACAGTAAAGTGGTTGAAGCACTTGTTGAAGCTGCTGAGAACGGTAAAGAAGTTGATGTACTTGTGGAGCTTAAGGCCAGATTCGATGAAGAGAATAATATTGGCTGGTCAAGAATGCTCGAGGATGCAGGCTGTCATGTTATCTATGGTCTGGATGGGCTTAAGGTTCATTCAAAACTGTGTCTTATAACCATGAAGAAGGGTAACAGTGTTAAGTACGTTACTCAGATAGGAACAGGAAATTATAACGAGAAGACAGCCAGACTTTACACAGATCTGTGCCTTATGACTGATGATGAGCGTATAGGTGCCGAGGCAGCAAGAGTATTCCATGCACTCTCCCTTGGTGAGGTTATCAAGAGAACTGAGCATCTTCTTGTTGCACCTAAATGTCTGCAGAATAAGGTTATTGATAAGATTGATCGTGAGATTCAGATTGCTGCAGATGGTGGAGATGGATATGTGGGTGTAAAGATTAATTCACTCACTGATAAGAAAATAATAGATAAGCTTATTGAGGCTTCTCAGGTCGGAGTAAAGGTGGAAATGGTTATCAGAGGTATTTGCTGTCTCCATCCGGGTGTAAAGGGTAAGACAGATAATATCCGTATCGTGAGTATTGTCGGCAGATTTCTGGAACACTCCAGAATCTATATATTCGGCAAGGGCGAAAGAGAAGAAATGTATATTGGTTCGGCTGATTTCATGACAAGAAATACGATCAGACGTGTGGAGGTTGCTACTCCTCTGTATGATCCTGACATCAGAAACCGTGTAAGAGAGTTTTTCAATCTCCAGATGTCCGACAATGTGAAGGCAAGAGATCTTAAGAAGGATGGAACTTACAAATATGTTCCTCACAGAGCGCCTCTTATCAATTCACAGGAGATTTTTTACGAAGAAGCATATAAAGCTGTAGAGGATAATACGCAAGGCTGACATTTCTATGAAAAAAAGACACATTAGCATTAAAACCTACATTACAACTTCATTAATTATTTTACTTGGAATATCGCAAATAGCGATATTCTTTGTGTCCTTCTTTTTAGTAAGCGACAGGCTGAAGAAGGGGATGCTTTCCTCAATGCAGGGAGAGGTGAGTGAGATAATAGAAAGGTTGAATGATTATGGATATGAAGCCTGTGAAGAGGATGGACGTGTAAGTTATCTTGCTGATGAAACTGCGGTACGAAATAACGGAAGAGTTATGATAGTATCCAGAGACTATGAAATAGTAAAGGATACTCAGGGCGATAGGACCGGATCATATATTGTTAATAAGAATATAATGGATGTTATGACCGGAAAACGTCAGGAGTATGTCAGTATGAATGGTGACTCAATAAGGATTATACAGCCTGTAAGGGATGACTATGGAATAACAGGAGCAGTTGTTGTGAAGGCCTCTCTTATGATGATCTATAATTCTTTATATAAGCAGTTTGCCATGATAGGTGCTGTTATACTGATCATATTTTCTCTCGACATTCTGGTGATACTTCGAATCTCGAGAGGAACGGTAAAGGATCTGGACAATATTAATGAGCAGATGACTCATGCTGTTCAGGGAAACCTTCAGGAAAGACTGACTGACCAGAGATTTTCCCAGACTCAGGAGTTTGCTGAAAATTTTAATGAGATTCTTTCACGACTGTCTTCTATTGACCAGACCAGATCGGAATTTGTTTCGAATGTGTCGCACGAGCTTAAAACGCCTATCACCTCCATGAAGGTTCTGGCAGAATCCATTACCGAAAATGAGGGAGCAGATGTAGAAGATTATAAGGAATTCATGGGTGACATTGTTGAAGAAATCGACAGAGAAACCAAGATAATCAATGATCTGCTAACGCTTGTTAAAAGTGATTCTCAGGGAAATGATCTGAATTTCGAAGAATCAGATGTTAATGAAATGATGGAAACCATTATCAAGACGGTAACTCCACTTGCAGCAAGAAGAAGTATCAATCTTGAGTATGAAAGCTTCAAAGAGGTTATGGCTGAAATCGATAAGGTTAAGCTTTCTCTGGCTATTTCCAATCTGGTTGAAAATGCTGTTAAATATAATATCGACAGTGGCTGGATCAAGTGCAGTCTGAATTCGGATAATAAATTCTTCTATATCAAGGTTGCGGATTCAGGTGTGGGAATTCCTGAGGATGCCAAGGATAAGGTTTTTGATAAATTCTACAGAGTAGATAAGGCCAGAAGCAGAGATACCGGAGGAACAGGTCTTGGCCTTTCCATAACCAGAAGCATTATCAATTCGCACAGAGGTACAATTAAGCTGTATAGTGAATCCGGCAAGGGTACTACATTTACGGTAAGGATTCCACTCAAGCAGGACAGAAACAGAACTCAGCTTCTGACAGAAGCTGATGCAACTATAGATAAAGCGTGAGCGAATGCAGGAATTGTTTGTCGAAGAATTGATTAATTGGGAGATTTGAAATGATGAAAAGAAGATTTTCCGGATATGTAATCAGGATATCTTTATTAATTTCATATATGCTTATCGTGTTTGCTCTTTCGGGCTGCGGCGAAGAAGGTGAAGCCATCCGGGAATCCATAACCGGAAATGTTTCTGCCAAGGCCGGAACTGTACAGCTCTATCATGTAGCTGATAATATGGTGGTTCCCTATGAGGAAAGATATCAGCTGAAACAGCCTGATAATCTGGCTGATGCTGTGAAAGAAGTAATAGAAGCCATGGTGCTTGATGAAGGGATCAGAATAGAGAAATATCTTATAGATGACAGTCAGAATGTCACACTATATATGCATTTCAGTGATGAAATGACTGAGGAGGCCAAGCTTCTGAATAAAGCAGCATTGATCAAGAGTCTTGATGAGCTTGACACAAGAAGTGTTAATATAATATTATTGGATGGCAATGGTGACGAAATTGATACAGCCACCTTTACGGACAGTTCATTCTATTATTACGAGGACTAGAGATGAGAAGACCATTACTGGTAATGGGCAGTCTCTTTCTTCTTGGAGAGACAGCCTTTCGGCTGCTGGATGAATATCCTTTATATTCTGTAGCAGCATGCACCGCTTCTTTAATAATAATGATAATCTGCAACAGTTTTAAGCTGATGGATAGAAAAAGCTTAAATCTGTTGCTTTTTTTGTGCTTTGTTTCGGGGGTGTTGTGGGGATGCGGATATTACCACATAGGAAATGGATCAGGAAGAGCTGTGCTGGAGAAAGGACTGGCCTCCGGAGAAGGGGTAAGCATAGAAGGCGTGGTGAGAAGTGCTGAGCCAGCTTCTGACGGATATAAGCTTAGAATCACCTCCGGTGGGGAGAAAGTGATCGTATATGTTGATGCCGAATTATCTGGCGAATTATCTGACAATTTATCTGACGGAAATGAGATTGAACAGGGGAGAAGAATACGAATAACTGGGAAGGTTGAGAATATTAAGAAATCTACAAATCCGGGCGAGATGGATATGGAGCAGTATTATCTCGGACAGGGAATCAGATATCAGATCAAATGTGATTCATATAGATTACTAAAAGGTGGAAATCCGGTGCTGCTATATTTGGGGAGGCTGAGAAGAGCTGCCGGCATTATTCTGGATAATTATTATTCTGACGAGAATTCGGCGATTATGAAGACTATGCTTCTAGGGGATAAGACTGATCTGAATAAGGATACAAGACTTCTTTATCAAAGAAGCGGAATAGCACATATTCTTGCAATATCGGGTCTGCATATTGCACTTATCGCCGGGATTATAGAACTTCTTCTGATCAGAATCGGAATCAGGAGAAATACGACTTGTATTATCGAATCGGTGATACTGGTTATATACGGTATTATGACCGGAATGTCACAGGCAACTATGAGAGCTGTTCTTATGATTATAGTTATGAAGTCAGCCTATATTCTTAAACGTACTCCGGATCCTCCGACAAGTATGATAGAGGCATTGATTATTATGATGATAATCAATCCGGACAGTATATTCAGTACCGGAATGCTTATGAGTTTCGGAGCCATACTTGGAATCTGGACAGGTGAGGTATTCTATCAGCATATTTTCGGAAAGGAACGATTTACAGAGTGTTCTCTAAGGACCAGAAAACTGATTAGAAAAACTACAGGTACATTGATAATGGCTATAAGTATCAATGTATGGATGCTGCCTCTGATAATCCTTAATTATTATGAGGTGCCTGTGTTCTCGATGCTCCTTAATCTGGTGGTCACATTTCTGCTGAGTATTGTAATTGTGCTTGGCTTCGTTGTGATTCTCCTAGGCTTCATTATTGGATCTATCCTCAGAGCTGTCTTTGGGAATGGATTTGCCTTTGGTAATGGAGTTGTTCTTGGGAATGGATTTGTCTTTGGGGATGGTTTTATCCTTGAGAATGGAACTGCTCCTGGAAATATGGGAGGAGATTCATTTGCTGAAAAGAATGTAATGCTTGATAAGGCTTGTGGTTTTGGGAAATATGCAGGGGTATGGATCTGCAGGCTGCTTAGTTATATTGTCAGAGGGGCGGCGCTAATTTCATCGGTAATTCTGGATTTCTATAATCATCTATGCAAGGCAGTTGTAGGAATGAGAGGCTCTGTAATCATTACCGGACACTTAGAAGTCTGGGGAGTGATCATATACTATGTGATAGTTACAATGGTGCTGCTGTTTGTATATTATTCAAGAGGT
The DNA here is from genome assembly GCA_902782965.1 of uncultured Lachnospiraceae bacterium. GTDB lineage: Bacteria > Bacillota > Clostridia > Lachnospirales > Lachnospiraceae > Eubacterium_Q. The sequence continues at coordinate 1,664 of CACZPG010000166.1, read as the reverse complement.
GCTGATTCTATTTCGCCTTTCTCGCGATTGAGAACAGGGATTAGAAATAATAGAAAAGCCGGATTATACAGAATTGGAAAGAACAGCAAATTTGGAAAGCATGACAAAAATGGAAAGAGTGGCAAAAGTGGAAAGTGTGGTAAAAATGGAAAGAGTGGCAAAAATAAAAAAGGCGTAGGTGTCGAAAAGAGCAGCAAGAATGAAGAAGGCGGTAAGAATAATAAGAGAAACATGGATGAACAATGTGGTAAGAATGAAAAGAACAGCAGAGCTGAAAAGAGCAGTAAGAACGAAAAAGGTGGAAATAATGAAAAAACAAAAAATGCTGATAATGATTTAAGGAAAAAGTTTCTGTATATGGCCGGGTATATTCTTCTGGGATTAATTCTCAATACTGGTCTGATAGTAACAGTCTATCTGTGTAATTATAGTAAATCACAAGTTGTTTTTCTTGATGTAGGACAGGGCGACGGATCTATTATCAGGACTTCCTTCAGGAAGAATTACATTATGGATGCCGGTTCATCTAATAAGTCAGAATTGGGACGGTATACTCTGATTCCTGCACTGAAATATTATGGGATGACTGAGATAGAAGCGGTATTCGTCTCACATATGGACAGTGATCATATGAATGCAGTTCTCTATCTGCTTCAGAATCAGGATAAATATGGTATACGAGTCAGAAATGTTGTGGTGGCAGAAGGTACTTCAGCAAGTGACAATTATGATTCCATAATAAAAGCAGTGAATATGGCAGAGGATACGAAGTTACTAGAACTTAAAGAGGGACAGATAGTGGATGGGTGCTTCCGTGTTTTGTATCCTGAAGGAATTACAGAAGGAAGTATGGAAGGAAGTACGGATGGAATCGAAGAAGGAAGTTCAGAAGGTAGCTTGAAAGGAAATGTAGAAGGAAGCTTGGAAGGAGGTGTGGAAGGAAGCTTGGAAGGAGGTGTAGAAGGAAGCTTGGAAGGAGGTGTAGAAGGAAGCTTGGAAGGAGGTGTGGAAGGTAGCTTGGAAGGAGATGTAGAAGGTAGCTTGGAAGGAGACGTAGAAGGAAGTGTAGAAAGAGGTGCAGAAGGAAGAATAGAAGGAGGTGTAGAAGGAGGCGCAGAAGGAAGTGTAGAGAGAAGAATAGAAGGAGACGTATGGATGGATTCAGAGGAACATGATGGAAATGATTATTCTTTGGTTATTGATTATACAGATAATAATCTGGAGGTGCTGTATACCGGAGATATAGGACAGGAAGTTGAGAAGAATATAATTGATGATATCAGTTCATTACCAAGACGAAGATTACGAATCCTGAAATGTGCCCATCATGGCTCTAAGTATTCCAGCTCTAAGGAGTTTCTTGATGCCTTCAGTCCGGATGTCACAGTGATATCCTGTGGGAAGAACAACCGTTATGGTCATCCTTCGCCTGAAACAATGGATAGGCTGGAACAAAAAGAAATCATAATATATCGTACCGATATGGAAGGGGCGATAATTATTCAAAATTGAATGGTAGGAGGTAAAAGCAACAAAAAAGAAAGAAAAGACGAAAATGTTGCCGAAGGAATTAAATAGATGGCTAAGAAAGAGGAAAAGCAACAAAATCAGGTAAAAAGGTTGAGAATGTTGCCGAGGGAGTTGGAAACAGGTGACTAAGAAAG
>CACZPG010000165.1 GCA_902782965.1 uncultured Lachnospiraceae bacterium | reverse complement strand
CGGGTCTCCTGAACCACCTTCTCACCCTTCTCAAGAATTTCCTTCTGTCTGTTAACTTCATTTTCGATACATCTTCTGATAGCCTTGAAAGAATTCAGATTCTTGGATTCGGTTCTGGTTCCAAACTCCTCACTGCCCATTTCTCTGATGGAAATATTTACATCTGCACGCATTGAACCTTCATTAAGCTTACAGTCTGATGCATCCAGATACTGAATGGTTTCTCTCAGTTTCTCAAGATATGCAATAACCTCATCTGCTGATCTCATATCAGGCTCAGACACTATCTCTATAAGCGGAACCCCTGAACGGTTAAAATCCACATATGTATCATCTGTTACAGGATCATGAATCAGCTTACCTGCATCCTCTTCCATATGTATCTCGTGAATTCTGATATCCTTAGCTCCACCCTTAGCCGAAATAGTTACATGACCATTTCTGCAAATAGGATAGTAAAGCTGTGATATCTGATAATTCTGCGGGTTATCCGGATAGAAATAATTCTTACGGTCAAACTTGGAATTACGGGTTATCTCACAATTAGTTGCAAGTCCGACGCTGATAGCCTTATTAACCACTTCCTTATTCAGAACCGGAAGTGATCCCGGCATTCCGGCACAGACAGGACATACATGTGTATTGGGAGCGCCACCGAATTCAGTTGAACAGCCACAGAAAATCTTGGTCTTGGTATTAAGTTCAACATGCACCTCGAGACCTATTATTACTTCATATTCTCTACTCATAACCTAGGCCTCCTTTCCGGTATTCTGAAAAGCTGTTGCTCCAGCGTAACCGCTTTCTTTTAATCTCTCATCACATTTGAGATTCATATTTTCAAGTCTGTATTTTTCAAATGTATATGCTGCCTGGATTATTTTCTTCTCATCGAAGGTCTGTCCAAGAAGCTGAAGACCTATCGGAAGTCCATCCTTATCTTCTCCACAAGGAAGAGATATTCCCGGAAGTCCGGCAAGGTTTACCGATACTGTATAAATGTCTCCGAGATACATCTTGATCGGATCTGAAAGAGACTCGCCACACTTAAGGGCAGTAGTCGGAGCAACAGGTCCGAGTATCATATCGTATTTCTCGAAAGCTTTGTCAAAGGCCTGCTTGATAAGTGCCTTAACCTTAAGGGCCTTAACGTAGTAAGCATCATAGTAACCGGAGGAAAGAACGAAGGAACCAAGCATTATTCGACGTTTAACCTCAGCACCGAAACCTTCGCTTCTTGTCTTCTTATACATGTTGTGAAGATCAGTATATTCACCGGTTCTGTATCCGTACTTTACACCATCGAATCTTTCCAGATTGGAAGATGCCTCAGCACAGGCTATAACATAGTATGCCGGAATTGCATACTCAACCATTCCGAGATCAAACTCTTCTACTATAGCACCTTTAGACTTAAGAATCTCTGCGGCACCAAGAACAGCTTCCTTGACATCTTCGTTAATTCCTTCAAGGAAATAATCTCTAGGAACACCTATCTTCATTCCTTCTACATTATCTACCAAAGCAGAAGTAAAGTCTATACAGTCTTTGGCATTTTCTTTGTCAGCTGAGGTTGAATCCTTTAAGTCATGTCCGGATATCACCTCCAGCATAGCAGCGCAGTCTTCTACATTCTTACCAAGAGGTCCTATCTGATCCAGTGATGAACCATAAGCTATAAGTCCGTATCTTGATACACGTCCGTATGTTGGCTTAATTCCTGTAACTCCACAGAAGGAAGCCGGCTGTCTTATGGATCCACCTGTATCGGATCCAAGTGCAACTGCACATTCATCTGCAGCTATTGCGGCAGCAGAACCACCGGAAGAACCTCCCGGTACTCTGTCTAAGTTCCATGGATTCTTAGTAGGACCGTAATAAGAAGTCTCTGTTGTACTTCCCATAGCAAACTCATCCATATTAGTATGTCCCAGTACAACTGCTCCTGCTTCTTTAAGCATTTCTACAGCTGTAGCCGTATAGGTAGGATAGAAATTATCCAGTATATGTGATGAACAGGATGTCAGCATCCCTTCTATACACATATTATCCTTAATACCCACAGGAACTCCTGCAAAAGGTCCCTTCAGTGTTCCCTCTTTAATCTTCTTATCTGCTTCCTCAGCGGCGCGAAGCGCACCCTCTGTATCAACAGTAACATATGCATTTATATCTTTATCGACAGCTCCTATATGGTCCAGATATGCCTTGGTAGCTTCTACTGAAGTAATCTCACCGGCGGCTATTTTCTTTCCCAGTTCAACTGCTGACAGTGATAAAATATCACTCATGTCTCTCTCCTTTTCTTATCTATCAGACTATATGAAACCTATAACACTTTCTCTGAAGCATCAGAAGGTTTCCGGTACAATATAAGCATCATCATTTCTCTGAGGTGCATTCTTCAGCATATTCTCTCTGTCATCCTCATTTGAAACAACGTCTTCTCTCATTACATTTGAAACAGGGAAGGTATGACTCATTGGTTCAACGTCGCTGGTATCCAGCTCACTGAGTTTTCCAACATAGTCAAGCATTTCTGCCAGATCCTTCTTGGACTTCTCTTTCTCTTCTGCAGAAAGCTCAAGTTTACCAAGAATTCCCACATATTCTATTACTTCATCTGTTATCGTAACAGAACCTGTTTCACCTGATTTTGAATCTTCAGCATCCTCTGATGATGAAGTACGCTCGATACCATAGGTCTTTGCAATATCATCAGGAGTAAGGTGAACCTCTCTGAGCTGCTGCTCCGTAACATCTCCAGGAGCTCCGCACATAAGATCCTGTCCATTACCATTCATCGGGAATGCGATAACCTCTCTGATATTATCCTCATTTCTGAGAAGCATTATCATACGGTCAACACCCGGTGCCAT
>CACZPG010000164.1 GCA_902782965.1 uncultured Lachnospiraceae bacterium | reverse complement strand
TGCAATGATGATTGTAGATACATTTCTTGAGACACCATTCTCTAATGATGAGAGACATATCAGACGAATCAGTATGTATTCATAAGATTTTTTCAACTTTTATGAATTCATCTTCATTTATTCACATACTATTGAAAAATCAAAATGAGTCGATAAGGTTCAACCCTATCGACTCATTTTGATTTAGTGTTTTTAATTGCTTATCTATTTCTACAGTTCTGCCAGTGTCTGCAATGCATCACCGTCAATTATCTTCTTATAATGCTCCTCAAAATAATACTTTGTCGTATATGTAAATTTGTATGGCTCAGAGAATTCTCTCAGCGTATTGCACAGATAGGCGAACTCATCATCAGAATTCCTGTTATGAGACACTACCAGATAATATACTATATCATTTTCGTTCTTATAAAGTGTGTTGTCACTTACATAGAAATCACTTACTACCTTCGCTGCAGTGACGAAATTCTCCATATTCCTGCTGGAATAAATCATATAAGGAAGAACCTTCCCTGTTTTCTCATCCTGTGGCTGAGGAGCCTTCTCCTCTTCCTTTACCTGATTATCCTCTTCCAGTTCAAGAGAACCATTCTTAATACTTTTTGCCATTTCAATTGCCTGCTTCTTTAATTCATTGACATAGTGGAACTTATCCTGCTCATCTTCACTGTCAACCTTGGTCACAAGAAAAACAATGCAGTCTTTGTTCACAGGAATAGCTTCTACTACAATCGGCTGCTGATCAAATACAAAACCAAACTCTTCTCTGGCTTTGTCCATCATATATTTAATTAATTCTTCAGCTTTCTCTGTCTGTCCGGCCAGGTCTGCTATAGTGAAATCTTCATCAGGAAGATCCTTGGTCCAGACTGTGAATCTCAGCTGATTCTCATTCAATCTCTCTATCTTCATACTTATTACCCGTATATAAAGACTATCCGTATATCATATGTATTCAACAATAATATTATAAACAAAAATAATAGTTATAAAAAGCCTCTATAAAATGTGTAGGGGCACTTCTTATAGAGGCATTGATTCAAGTTTCTGCAGGTTTCGATCTATTCGTAACCTTGTTCGTCACAACTATAGATTAACTGATCACTCCCTTTCTTTCCAGCCGACTGTACGCAGAACTATCCATAAGGCGTGCAAAAAACTGTGATGCTGAATGCACCTTTCTGCACACAAATAACCGGTTAGTATCTGTAGCTTTCCAAATCGGGATTGTGCCTTCATGTACCTTTATCTATCGGAGAAATGTACCTTTCAGGCGATGAAAATCTATAGACCTGTACGATGTATGTGATGTATGTTATCAAATATCCTCTATATATGCAAGCAATTTTTTACTGGGGATATCTTGTAATCAGATATGTTCCTGTTTCTTTGACTTCAGACATGGATATTTCTCTTCCCCAGTGAACACTATTATTATATGCACCTTCGACAACTATTATACTGTCTTTCTTCTTCTCCAGAACTACCACTGAATGGCTGTCATTATATATTCTTACGATGTCTCCAACATGGATCTTGTTATACCATCCACTACCGCTCACCTTACGGGATCTGTTATATTTCCCAAAGGCCGCATCACTGAGCAGAAATGCAAAACCAACACAACCATATCCTACGCAGGTTGTATTATCAACATAATAAGTATTTGCGTCCCAGGTATAAGAATCCTTGATAGTCCATTTGTATCCTTCAGGGTATTTCTTCTTCATGGCCTTAATATCACTTAAGACCTGATCCTCTGTGGGACTATATACGGTTGCCTTTTTATAGCTTTTCCCACATTCACTGCAGACATATTCTGCATAACCCTTATGATCTTTGGTAGCCTTCTTCTTGGTATTAACCTTATAAAGGTGATCCTTTACAGTTACCTTACATTTATATTTCTTTCCATTGGAAGCTGTACAGGTAATAACAGCTTTTCCTTTTTTCTTAGCAGTTACCTTACCCTTAGAATTTACGGTAGCTACACTCTTCTTATTGCTCTTCCAGGAAATTGCTTTAACGCCATCAAGCTTAAGTTTGTATGTACTGCCTACATGAATGGTAACCTTTGTCTTATTAAGTGAAGCCTTCTTAGCAGCCGCAGATTCAAAACCACATCCAAAAACCAGTACAATGGCAAGCACGAGAGCAATTATTCTTAAAACAGTTTTTGATTTCAAATCATATAATTCTCTAAACATATCCCCATACCTCATTTACAATGCTGAATGCTCCCCCCGAAGACACTTCACTACTAATAAATTTATCATATTCAGGCTGTTCCCACAACTAATATTTCTATTTATTACAGCTAAAACCAACACATTGAATAACAAGGATTTTGCTATGTAGGAAACGCAGTTTTCTATAAAGAAAAAAGCGTACCCGAAAGGATACGCTTCTTTCTCATTAATCTTAGCTGATTAGCCCTCTGCAATAGCTCCAACAGGGCAGTTACCTGCACATGCTCCACATGAGATGCAGCTATCAGCATCTATAACGAACTGTCCGTCACCCTCTGAAATAGCTCCAACAGGGCATCCACCAGCACATGTACCACATGAAATGCAAGAATCACTAATTACAAATGCCATTATATTGTCCTCCTTATAAAATGATTATTACCGTGGTCAAAAAATATGACTACTCCTATCAGTGCGAGTATACTACATGCCCTCTCGGTTAGCCAACACAAACTTTGATGAGACAACGACGGGGATACCTGGATTATAAGAACTTATTCCTTCGATTCTGCTGTAACTATCAGGTGAAGTAAGGTCTCATTTCGTTCGCCTTTCCTTTCCTTCTGATAAGTTATAATATCTACTTGTCCAACTGTACAGAGATATCATAAACTTCTCTTTTGGGAAGACCCCGGTCGTTTGCAACCTGCTTTACCGCTTCCTTCTTAGACATCCCCTCATTCATATATTTCCTAAGATGATCTTCTATGGAGATTTCATCCCAGACAGCTTTCTCCTGACGTTCTACCTCTTCACGGGATTTCCCCGCTACTATCAGAACATATTCCCCTCTGGGTTCCTCTGTTTCATATTTGATTACAGCCTCGCCAAGGGTTGTCCTGATAAAGCTTTCATGCTTCTTAGTCAGTTCCTTACATATGGTAATACTTCTTTCTTCTCCGAGTGTGTCCCTCAGAAGTATCAGTGTCTTCACCAGCCTGTGAGGAGCCTCATATATTATCATAGTTCTCTCTTCAGAAGAAATTCTGTCAATTATATGATTTCTCTCTTTTTTATCCTGAGAAATAAATCCTTCAAAGGCAAACCTTCCTGTGTTCTGTCCTGAAGCTATAAGTGCATTTATACCCGCAACCGCTCCCGGAACAGGCACAACCGTAATACCTCTTTCAACACACATTCCCACCAGCACCTCTCCCGGATCGGATATTCCCGGGGTACCGGCATCTGTTATAAGAGCAATATCGCTGCCTGCTTCAAGCTTCTCTATCAATACCTCAGCCTTATCATAACGATTGAATTCATGATAGCTTGTCATGGGTTTCCTGATATCGAAATGATTCAGAAGCTTAATGCTGTTACGTGTATCCTCTGCAGCTATCAGATCTACTTCACCGAGAATTCTGACAGCCCTAAATGTAATATCTTCCAGATTTCCGATGGGTGTCGCCACCAGATATAGAATTCCTGACATATGTACTCCTTTTACATGAAAAAAGAAACCTACCTGAGAAATTTTACTGATTGAGTTTCCCATATATCTCAAGTATATCCCGGGTATATTCTCCATCCTCACCATACACTATAATCGTGGGAAGAACCTTCATTTCCTGGCCGGCTTCCTTAACCGCCTCAATCAGGACCATGTTGGCCGGCTTTTCAGCTGTGGGCTGAACCAGTCTCATTCTTTTTGGTTCCAGATTGTATCGACATAGCATTTCTATGATTTCGGCCAGTCTTGAAGGTCTGTGAACCATATTGAAGGAGCCCCGGGTCTTCAGCAGATAAGCCGCAGCACTTACAACATCCTCCAGTGTAGCTGTAACCTCATGCCTTGCAATATATTTGGAATCTTCCGGATTTCTGAGTCCTGATCCTTCCTTCATATACGGCGGGTTAGAGGTCACGGCATCGAAACTACCCTGCTGAAACATTTCTCTGATATTCCTCAGATCTCCCTGAATTATCCTGCAGGTATCCTGAATACCATTCAATTCAACACTTCTTCCGGCCATTTCTGCCATATCCGGCTGTATCTCAAGTCCTGTCCAATCCTTCCCCTTTCCTTTTGCGGCAAGCAGAAGGGGGATTATTCCCGTTCCGGTGCCCAGATCCAGCACTTTGGACGAAGGCTTTATGGAAATAAAATCCGACAGCAGTACACTGTCCATTCCAAAACAGAAGGAAAATGGGTTCTGTATTATACGGAACCCATTAATTTCAAGATCGTCTATTCTTTCATTTTCCTTGAGAATTTCTAATTCATTCATCATTCTTACTCTAGTATCCGGATCAATCAAACTTACTTCCGGATTCGGATTTCTCCAAAGCTTCAAGAGCTTCAAGCTCTTTATCCTCTACATCCTTCTTGTCGTACTTCTTCTTATGCTTCGGTCTGAACTTCAGGTCTTCAACCTTATACTCGATAGCATCCTTATTGCCTTCTTCATCAGTAACAATAATTCTGACAGTCTGACGCATAACATTTACATTTGCTACCTGACCTACTGTTCCGTCCTTTGCAGTTACGCTGTCTCCAACAGAAGGCATCTTGCTGTTCAGATATTCATAAGCTTCCTGCTCATACTTAAGACAGCACATAAGTCTTCCGCAGACTCCGGAAATCTTGGTAGGATTAAGTGAAAGACTCTGCTCCTTAGCCATCTTGATAGATACAGGAATAAATTCTGCAAGATAACTGTGACAGCATAATTCTCTTCCACACATTCCGAGTCCACCGGATATCTTAGCTTCATCACGGACACCGATCTGCCTCAGCTCGATACGTGTCCTGAACACAGAGGCCAGATCACGAACCAGTTCGCGGAAATCAACTCTTCCGTCAGCAGTAAAATAGAAAAGTACTTTGCTATTGTCAAATGTATACTCAGCTGCAATCAGCTTCATTTCCAGACCATGTTCACGAATCTTTGCTTCGCAACTCTCAAAGGCCTCCCTGGATTTTCTCTTATTATCTTCAAACTTAGCCTTATCTTCGGCAGTTGCTATTCTGATAATCGGTTTCAACCCGGATATTCTCTTGTTATCCTCAATTGTTCTTCGTCCGAGAACACATTTTCCGAATTCAACTCCACGGGCGGTTTCTACTATCACATCATCACCCAGCTGAACATGAAAGTCCATGGGATCAAAATAATATATCTTGCCGTTAGGTCTGAACCTGACGCCTATTACTTCCTTCATTACTAATGTAGCTCCTTGGTATGCTTTATTAATTATCGCTTCTGTATTATTTCTCCTTCAGAGTCATAATAAGAAGTCTCATGATATCGGGCATATTTGCATTTGCATTAATACGCTCCTTGGCATTATCAACTGCTTTCTGTTTAGCCTCCAGCTCATTAAATGAAAGGTAATTGGACTGCTCCCTGATTACAAGATACTGATCCTTGAAAAGAATCTTATCAGGATTTCCCGTTACCTTCAAAACAAGAATATCACGATACCACATCATCATCAGATCCAGATAATCATTGATATTCATCTTGAATGTGCTGCAGTGCTGGATCGCTTCAGCAATTTCATCCATATCCATTTCAAAAATATTAGTCTGAAGATCTATTACAGACTTTATCAGCTGCTCATATTCTTCATTAGTTGCAAGCAGAATTGCCTTTCCCAGATTACCTTCAGAATACTCAATAGCAAAAGCTGCCCTCTTCTCATCTATACCATAATTCTGGATAAGATAATCATGAATATCCTTCTCCTTAACTGGCTTCGTAGTTAATGTAATACATCTGGACCTTATTGTCTGAAGAAGCTTCTCCGGATCAGTAGTAATGATCATAACTATACCGTATTCCGGTGGTTCCTCGATAGTCTTAAGAAGAGCATTCTGAGCCTCTTCCGTCATCTTCTCTGCTTCTTTAATGATATATATCTTATATTTGCTGCTGTAGGGCTTGACCTGCATAGAATCAACCAGCTGTTCTCTGATCTCTCCTACAGAAATAATTCCCAGCTTCTCATGGGTGATATATATAATATCAGGATGATTACCACTCTCTGCCTGTTTACAGGATTTACAACTGTTGCAGGACTGGGACTGTCCACTCTCACACTGCAGTGCTTTGGCAAAAGAATACGCTACTGTGCTTCTTCCACTGCCTTCCTGTCCGGCAATTATATAAGCATGTCCGACCCGGTCCATTTCTATGGCATTTCTGAGTCGGCTGATAATTTCTTCGTGACCGATTATTTTGTTAAAATCCATAATGATCACCCCTCTTTGTATAGAATTCTAGCTACACTTTCAGTATAGCACGAACACTCTCTTTTATCAAACCACTTATCTCATCAATTGGAAGGGTTGCATCTATGGTTGTGATACGATCCGGGAATCTTCTTCCCATCTCTCTATAGCCCTCTGCCACCTTCTTATGGAATTCCAGACTCTCCAGCTCCATTCTGTCCAGTTCCTTCTGATCCTTCTTACGGCTGATTCCAACCTCTGCTGGAAGATCCAGAAGAAATGTAACATCCGGCATATATTCCCCAATGGCAAGTCGGTTAACCTCATAAACCTTTTCTATTCCCAGACCTCTGGCAATACCCTGATATACAAGGGATGAATCCACGAAGCGGTCACTTATCACTGCCTTACCAGCTTCAAGAGTCGGTCCAACGACTTCAGCTATCAGCTGAGCTCTGGCAGAAGCATAGAGGAGCATTTCTGTCATAGGTGACATTTCTGTAAAATCTTTATTCAGAATAATTCCACGTATTGCTTCACTGATGGCAGTTCCGCCGGGCTCTCTTGTTATGAGAGTATCATAACCTTCCTCCTCCAGATAGCTTTTGAGGAGTTCAATCTGTGTAGATTTGCCGGACCCATCCGGTCCCTCCATTGTGATAAATATACCCTTTGACATTTTCTCTTCCCCTTAATTCCTTCTCGTATACTAAACTGCTTTCTGATTTTAATACTATAATTATTATACTATAAATTAAGAGCTTACTCAGATTCCTTCTTCAGCTCTTCAAGATACTGATCTATCACTTCGTCCGCCAGGAAGCCGCTTGTATTATATCCGCTTACATGGTAGGATCCATCTTCGCTCTCTTTAAAATTCACATACAGGAAAACGGAATCATCCTCCTCAGATATCCATTTATAATAACGATAATTGGCTCCCATATTCTCGTTATATTCTTCTTTATCAAATAATCCATCTGTCCCAAAGAATCCGGCTATTTCATAATAGTTCATCTCAAAAGTTTCTGCACCTTTGATTTCCGACATCCATACATAGCCCTTCTTAACTTTCTCATCACTTACAAGTCCGGTACCGCCCTTATCTGCAACTGTATCTTCGACAGCCTCTGTTGCGGTAGCATCGGTGGCAGTTTCAAAAGCCTCTTCTTCGATGACTTCTTCTTCGTCTGCTACAACAGCCTCCTCTTCAGTAACTGACCTGGCTTCCGTCTTACCACAGCCTGAAATCAGGGACAGCATCATAACTGCTGCCACAAAAACAGTAAATCTCTTAATTCTCATATAAATGTCCCCCCTTAAGAATTATAATCTGATTATGATAATTAAGATAAGTATTTGCAAGTGAAAACCAGTCATCCTCCTCAAAAGTATCCATTGGATACCTGGTAACATTATATTTCACTATAAATTATCCACTATTTTTCTGTTAATTCTTCTATAGTAGAATAAAGACAGAATAAGTGATGCCACTTCTGCTATCGGAAATGCCCACCATACAGAAATTACTTTTCCGCTCTGTGCCAGAAGCCATGCAGCAGGTATAAGTACGACCAGCTGTCTTCCTATAGAAATAATAAGAGAATATTTACTCTTGGCAAAAGCCTGGAAAATCGAACCCATTGCAATACATGCTCCTGCAACAGGGAAGGACAGGCTTATTATCCTGAGTGCCGGAATACCAAGAGCTATCATATTATCTGATGCATCAAATATTCTTAGAAGAACTCCGGGAATGAGCCAGAATACTACCGTTCCACAAATCATGATAGACATAGCAAGTTTAAGTGCAAAACCAAGAGCTTCCCTGATTCTGTCTCTGTTTCTGGCTCCATAATTATAGGCAAGAACCGGAATAAGACCATTATTCAATCCGAATACAGGCATGAATATAAAGCTCTGGAGTTTGAAATATGCTCCGAACACTGCAACAGCAGTTGATGAGAATGCATCCAGTATCTTATTCATGAAGTAGGTCATGACAGAACCGATAGACATCATAAGAACAGAAGGAATTCCAATAGCGTAAATCTTCCTGATTGTTTTCCAGGACGGTTTGAAAACCTTCTTGAGAGATAGTTTGATTTCTTTATTGTATTTAATATTCAGAATCAGTCCCAGTATTGCAGCAACAAACTGACCGCTGACGGTAGCATAAGCTGCGCCTTCTACTCCAAGAGCAGGGAAACCGGCCAGACCGAAAATCATTATCGGATCCAGTATCATATTGACAACCGCTCCCGTCATCTGAGATATCATACTGAGCTGTGTCAGTCCTGTAGACTGAAGAAGTCTTTCGAAGGTCATCTGAAGCAGACTACCCAGGGAAAGCATGCAGCAGATTCCAAGATATGCGGTTCCCATAACAGCTATGGACTTATTGCTTGTCTGAGAATTTATAAAAGGTTCTACAACAAATATTCCAATCGGAATAAAAATAATATAATGAATTATCGCAAGCAGAATACCATTATTGGCTGCCTTATTGGCACGTTTCTGTTTCTTCTCGCCCAAAGCCTTCGACAGAAGAGCATTGATACCTACTCCGGTACCACCACCCACCGAGATGATCAGCATCTGAAGCGGAAATGCAAGAGTAACCGCTGTAAGAGCATCTTCACTTACTCTGGAAACGAACATGCTGTCCACGATATTATATAATGCCTGGACCAGCATGGAGATCATCATAGGGATAGACATGGAAATGATCAGCTTCTTAACAGGAAGAACTCCCATCTTATTCTCGGGAATCATTTCCTCAGTATCATCCTTGTCAGATTCTATGTTAATGGTTTCTGTGTTTTCTTTTTCTTCAATACCATTTGTGGGGTCAGTTATGGTATTCTCTAAATCTTTAGTACTTTCATCCGTGTTTATCATTTCTAATTTTTCCTACTATATCACTATATTTTCTAATTATACCGGTTCAGCTACAAACACCTGTTCAACAGTGTCCATTTCGCCTATTAATTCTGCAGCTTTAACGGCTTCATCTCTGTCACGATAGATTCCGTAAACGGTGGGGCCGCTTCCGCTCATCATTGACCTGAGCGCACCGGTATCCATCATAACCTTCTTCAGTTGTTCAATCTCCGGGTGCTTCTCGGCCGTAACATATTCCAGAACATTAGCCATCTTGTCTGTTACACCCTTCAGATTTCCTGCATATATAGCATCTACCTGACCGTCCACGTCCGGTATCTCCAGCTTTCTATCTCCGTAAATCCGATAGAGCTTTCCGACTGAACCTGCCAGTATTTCTCTCGTTACCTTACCTCCGGATATGGTTTCCTCCTCCTGAGCCTCGGACGCCAGTCTGTCATAACCTCCATAGGCTTCTCCGGTGGATACGGAAATGTTGGGCTTAGCCAGAAGAATATAACATTTCGGAAGTGCCGGGAGTCTTGTCAGTTTCTCTCCTATACCTTCAGACAGAGCAGTTCCTCCCATTATGCAATACGGAATATCCGCTCCCAGGCTTACACCCATATTCATCAGGTCATCATCCATCAGACCCAGTTCGAAGAGTTCATTTATTCCTTTAAAGGTCGCTGCTGCATCACTGCTTCCTCCTGCAAGACCGGCAGCAATGGGAATATTCTTCTCAAGAGTTATTTCCACACCGGATTCGGGATGTTCAGGCCATACATATTTCTTCATAAGAAGCTCAGCCACTCTGTAGATCAGATTGTCAGGCCCATTAGGAAGTGTACCCAGTTCATCCGAATCAGTGTTTCTGTTATCTGTAAGTCTGGTAATTATTCTGTTCTCGGGATCCTCATGAGAATCCGTTTCTGTCTTTTCAAAAGTCAGTACATCTGCCACATCAAGAGACTGCATTACCATGCGCACAAGATGATACCCGTCCTCGCGCCTTCCGGTAATATCCAACGTCAGATTAACTTTTGCATATGCTTTCTTTGTAATCATATTATCAACTCCAAATATAGGCCAGATAACTGATAAGTGCCGAAATCAGGATCAGTACAAGCATGGGAATCGTTCCCAGAAGCATTTCCTTCCTGCCCTGTCTGCCTACTCTGTCATTTCCGATAAACCTGTGAACTCCGTCCTTCTCGATGAGTTCAACCTCTTCACCCTTCTCATAGATACAGAACATAGGACTATGTTTGCTATAAACAGTATGTCCGTCTGCAGACTCAACAGTAACTTCCATATAATTCCTGTGACTGATCTCATCCTGAACCTTCTCTACACTGATTATCTTTCCTGTAGTTGATCTCCAGCCTTTCAGTTTCTTTCTCTTTCTATGATTGCTTCCGGCAGAGCATAGGTACATCTCTACTATAAAAACTATTACAAAGAATATAGCTGCTATATTTCTTACCATATAATAAGGTTCTCCCGATTAATATCTATATAAAAGCTTCTACATTCTATCATAATTATTTATAAAATCAAAGCTACTATTATCAATCATGCCTTTTGACATTGACATGTCATAAAACCCTGTAGTAAATTTATTTCTAGTGATAGAAGTTTTTCCTGACAACAGGAAATGATAATCAAGGGGGATTCATATGAGAAAGATTAGTTTATTATTAATATCAGGTGTTTTGGCACTCTCTCTTACAGCCTGTGGAAGCTCCAAAAGTTCAGAATCAGCCAACAGCATGAAATATAGTGATTCTGCTGTATCCGAAAGTGCCGGTGCCAGGAGTGCGGATTCCTATGGACTTGCAGATAATTATTCCTACGATGCCGCTGAACCTGAAGTCTATGAAGATACCGCCGTTGAGGAAACTGCAGAAGGTGTAACATCTGATTCAACTGTATCTGATAAAGAAAATAAAGACAATAAGCTTAATATGGAGAAGCTGATCTACAGATGCAGCATTTCCCTGGAAACCAAGGACTTTGAAGGAGATATCAAAGCTTTCCAGCAGCTGGTAGATAAATATGACGGTTTCGTGGAGAACGAGAATACTTCCACAAGAACATCAACCTATACCTATGACAATTCATACAACTCTTCAGGTAAAGGTCTGGGACAGTATACTGCAACCGTCAGAGTTCCTTCCAGTAAGTATAAGGACTTCGTTAATGAAGCCGGTTCCATCGGAACCCTGAATAATAAATCTCAGAATGTTACCAACGTTTCTCAGGAGTATTCAGACCTTTCAATTGAGCTGGATGTTCTGGAAGCTCAGCGCGGCGACTATATGGAGATGCTGAAGGAAGCTAAATCTCTTGAGGATATGGACAATGTAATCCTTATCAGTGACAAGATTGCTTCTGTAAATACTGAGATCAATCAGATTAAGAGCCGTCTTAACTCCATAGATAATGATGTGGCTTACAGTTACATAGATATTTCTATTACAGAAGTTAAGGAAATAGTTGAGCATTCAGAAGACACCTTTGGTGACAGATTCATGAAGGAAGTTAAGCAGGGCTGGTATGATTTCTTCTATGGTCTGCAGAATTTCTTAATCTGGATTGTCGCTAATATCTGGGGACTTCTGCTCTTTGCACTAATAGTTTTCATCATCATATTTATCATCAGAAAGATTGTTAAGAGATCCCAGCGTAAGTATGATGAGAAACAGGCCAAATTGCTGGAACAGAGCATGCAGGCAGTGAAAGCTAATCCAAACGGTCAGGGTATGAATAAAGCTCCAACAGCTCCGGCTCCTAATGCCAGCGCACCGCAGAATGCGGCTCAGAACCCAGCAGCTTCAGCTCAGCAGAATGCGGCTCCGAATACAGCAGCTTCAACCCCTCAGAATGCCGCTACAAATACAACTCAGAATCCATCAACGGAAACTGATACAGCTAATAACAAGACATCAAAAAGATTCCATAAAAATAAAAAGAATAATTAAATTTATTATTCATAAATAGGTCATATTCATAAACATTGAAAAACCCTCAGGAAATCAATCCTGAGGGTTTTATTATTCATAAATTGTCAGCAAGCTGTTTTTTATTTTAAATGCTATTTACAGCTGTGGGCCTGCTGCAACGAGTGCCTTACCGGCATCGTTTGTCTCATACTTCTTGAAGTTCTTGATGAATCTCTCAGCAAGATCCTTAGCCTTAGCTTCCCATTCAGAAGCATCAGCGTATGTATCACGAGGATCAAGGATTGCAGGATCAACACCTGGAAGTGATGTAGGTACTTCGAAATCGAAGAATGGGATCTTCTTTGTCTCAGCCTTGTTAACATCTCCGTTAAGGATAGCATCGATGATACCACGTGTATCCTTGATT
>CACZPG010000163.1 GCA_902782965.1 uncultured Lachnospiraceae bacterium | reverse complement strand
AGAAGTTCCGGGGTAGGCGGACATTCTTTTTTACAGCGTAAAACGAGGTCGACAGGCAACGGTTAGCAAGCGCAGCGTGTTTGAACAGGGAACGTACTCATGTTCAAATCCATTCGAAAAAAGGTATACAATAATGGATACGGGGGCTTGACAGGTTTGTTACAATATAATTTAGGATTATTTTTGAAATAGGAGGAAAAGAAAATGACTAAGATAGATATAATTTCCGGCTTTCTTGGTGCCGGAAAAACAACACTTATAAAGAAACTTATAAGCGAAGCCTTTAATGGAGAACAGGTCGTTCTGATAGAGAATGAGTTCGGTGAGATTGGTATAGATGGTGGCTTTCTTAAGGAGGCCGGAGTCAATATAACTGAGATGAATTCAGGATGTATCTGCTGCTCACTGGTTGGAGATTTCGGAGAAGCTCTTAAGCAGGTTGTTAATGATTATCATCCTGACAGAGTTATCATTGAACCGTCCGGAGTTGGTAAATTGTCCGATGTAATCAAGGCTGTTCAGAAGGCCGGAGAGCATGTTGAGATTGCTCTTAACAGTGCTACTACAGTTGTAGATGTTACCAAGGCTAAAATGTATATCAAGAACTTCGGTGAGTTCTTCCTTAATCAGATTGAGGCTTGCGGAACAGTTGTTCTCAGCCGTTCACAGAGTGCCAGTGAAGAGAAGCTTCTTGAAGCTGTGAATATGATCAAGGAACATAATGATCAGGCCAGAATTATTACAACCCCATGGGATGATATTACAGGAACAATAATCCTTGATGCTATGGAGCATTCTTCTTCAATAGAAGATATTATGAAGAACTTCAAATATGATCCGGAGCATGATGATCATGAACATCATCATCACGACCATGACCATGAAGAGCATGAGCATCATCATCACGACCATGACCATGAAGAGCATGAGCATCATCACGACCATGAGCATGAGGAGCATGAGCATCATCACGATCATGATCACGAGCATCATGAACATCACTACGATGAGAACGGTGTTTGCAGCTGTGGTCATCACCATGATCATCATCACCATCATGCTGATGAAGTATTTACAAGCTGGGGCAAAGAGACAGCTCATAAATACAGCGAAGAAGAGCTTAAGGTTATCCTCGATAAACTTGCAAAGGAAGAGGACAATGAATTCGGAATTATCCTCAGGGCTAAAGGTATCGTTCCTGATAAGGAAGGCAAGTGGCAGGAGTTCGACCTTGTTCCGGGTGAATATGAGATCAGACAGGGTAACCCTGACTATACAGGAAAACTTTGTGTAATCGGAAGCAAGCTGGATGAGGCTAAGATAGCTGAGCTGTTTGGTTTATAAGATTTTATTTGATAATTATAAAGGAGCATATATATGTTTAAGAATGAACCCAAGGAGATTCCTGTATATGTTTTTATGGGATTTCTTGGAAGCGGAAAGACTACATTTGCCATAGATACTCTTGTGAATCAGGGATTTACCGAAGGCGCTAAGACGCTTCTTCTTGCCTGCGAAGATGGTGAGATTGAATATGATGAGAAAGCCCTGAAGGAGAAGAATATCTATCTTGAATTCATTGATGATTCAAATCTTACAGAGGAACATCTTCTGGAGCTTGGAAAGAAATATAATCCGGAAAATGTCATGATAGAGTATAACGGAATGTGGGAGCTGGACAGGATATTTCAGATTCGCGTTCCAAGAGGCTGGACAGTAGTGCAGGTTATTTCATTTGTTGATGCTACAACCTTCGATGTATATGTCAACAATATGAAGAAGATAATGATGGATCAGCTCAGAAATGCTGATATGATCATCTTTAACAGATGCGATGAGAATACTCGTACATCTGAGTACAGAAGAAGTCTCAGAGCAGTCAACAGAAGAGGACAGGTTATCTTCGAGGATAAGGATGGAAAACCTATCAGAACAGATGATGAAATTATCCTTCCATATGACATTGAAAAAGATGTTATAGAGCTTGAGGAAGAGGATTTCGGAATCTTCTATATCGATGCTGCAGATGATCCGGATAAATACCTGGGCAAGAAGATACATTTCAAGGCGCAGGCACATCGTCCGTCCAATTATAAGAATGACGAGTTCGTTCCGGGAAGATTTGCCATGACCTGTTGTGCAGATGATATTGCGTTCATTGGTTTCAAGACCTATTACAAGGGAGCTGTTCATCTTAAAGACAGAGACTGGGTTATTGTAGATGGAGTTATCAAGAAGGAATTCTATCCTGAATTCCAGGGCGAAGGGCCTGTAATCTATGCGGATAATGTTTCCAAGACAGGACCTGCCAAAGAAGATTTGGTATACTTCAATTATTAAGATATAAATCTGTTAAACTTATTAATCTATTAAGTTGTTAAACTGTTAATCTATTAGGATGTTAAGCAGTTAATAAGGATATATCTGAGTCAATAGAAAGCGGAATAAACCGTTTCCTATTGGCTCTTTTTTATTTTCGGTTAATTCATAATATGCTTATTTTTCATTTCTGCCCAAGACTCTCATTTAATTGCTTGACTTGCAATAGAAAAGGTTTTATCATCAGCGTTAGCACCAATATGAAGAGGCGGAAAGGAGCCTTTTTGTATTCTAGAATCTATAGCGGTATTGCACTCGGCATCGATGGAATGCTTATTACTGTCGAAACAGATGTGTGTATGGGGCTTCCGGGACTTTCCCTGGTGGGCTATCTTTCGTCGTCTGTTAAGGAAGCAGGAGACAGAGTCAGGACCGCACTTAAAAATTCCGGTTACTCGATTCCATCAAGGAGAGTAACTGTCAATCTTTCCCCGGCGGATGTGAGAAAGGATGGCGCAGGATTTGATACAGCCATCGCAACCTCCATTCTGATTTCTATGGGGGATATCCAGATAAAGGACAATTTTATAAATAAGCTGTCAGAAACGGTGTTTCTGGGTGAACTGGGGCTGGATGGAAGTATCCTTCCGGTGCCGGGTGTTCTTCCTATTGTCGATTATGCCGCAGCACATGGAATTAAAAGAGTTGTGCTGCCGGTTCAGAACGCGGCTGAAGCTTCGTATATCAAGAATATCAGTATCATACCTGTAAGACATTTGGTTGACATAATATCAATGCTGGTTCACGGTGATTTTCCGGAAGAATACATTTTTCCAGGAACCGAAGAAATGGTAAAGAATAATTATTTATACGACCTTGCTGATATTAGAGGACAGGAGATGATGAAGAGAGGGGTAGTAATCGCGGTTTCCGGTTTTCACAACTTAATGCTTACCGGGGCAGCAGGTTCGGGCAAATCCATGGTGGCTAAATGTATACCGGAGCTGATGCCGCCACTTTCGTATGAAGAGAGTCTTGAGCTTACGAAGATATACAGTGTGGCAGGAGCACTAGGTTCTGATATGTCAGCAGGACTAATTACCTCCAGACCCTTCAGGACACCGGGACAGAATGTTTCCGAGGCTGCTCTGATAGGAGGTGGCAAGAATCCTAAACCCGGTGAGGTCAGTCTTGCAACCGGTGGAGTTCTGTTTCTTGACGAATTTCCTGAATATCAGAGAAATGTAATCGAAAGCCTGAGACAGCCCATGGAGGATAGGCAGGTCACTGTTTCCAGACTAAAGGCAAGCTATACATTTCCGGCCAGGTTCATGCTCGTATCCGCCAGAAATAACTGTCCCTGCGGCTTCTTTCCTGACAGAAAAAAGTGCAGATGTACTTCACTGGAAATATATCACTATCAGAACAGAATCAGTCATCCTATCATGGACAGAATAGATATCAGACTCGAAATCAGGCCGGTGAAATATGACGAGCTGTTTAGTGAGGCCAGAGGAATGAGTTCTTCGGAGGCAAGGGTAATGATTGATATTGCGAGAAAGAGGCAGGAGAAAAGATTTGAAGGTGAATCATTTAAGTTTAATTCAGAAATTCCTCAGGGGAGGATTGATGAGTTTATCGATTTAGGCGAGGAAGAGAAGGCCAGACTCAGATCTATATATGAATCCACGGATATCAGTGCCCGTGGCTACTTCAAACTCCTCAGGCTGGCGAGAACAGTAGCGGATATAAATGACAGGGATGAGATAAACTGCAGTGATATTGAAGAAGCAATGTTTTTCAGAAACGAGGACGGCCCGGGTTACGGAGCATTTATGACATAAGTGTCAAAATTCTAGTTTTAGCAGAACTAACTCATGACAGCGAAGCAAAAAAACTCACCGCGGAGAAAAGTTTAAAGTTGTATACTTAACTGATT
>CACZPG010000162.1 GCA_902782965.1 uncultured Lachnospiraceae bacterium | reverse complement strand
GAGGTAAGAAATGAGCGAAGAGCAGAAAAATGTAGAATATGGAGCTGACCAGATACAGATTCTGGAAGGACTGGAAGCAGTTCGTAAGAGACCGGGAATGTATATAGGCAGTACTTCAACGAGAGGTCTTCATCATTTGGTATATGAGATAGTTGATAATGCTGTTGATGAAGCACTTGCAGGATACTGTTCTGAGATAGAAGTATTCATTAATGAAGATAATTCAATTACCGTTATTGATAACGGACGTGGTATTCCGGTAGGTATTCAGGCAAAGGCAGGAAGACCTGCTGTTGAAGTAGTATTTACTGTTCTTCATGCCGGAGGTAAATTCGGCGGTGGAGGATATAAGGTATCAGGAGGACTTCATGGAGTTGGTTCTTCTGTAGTAAATGCTCTTTCAGACTGGCTTGAAGTTGAAGTTTCCCGTGAAGGAAAGGTTTTCAAGCAGAGATATGAGAGAGGAAATATCTGTTATGACCTTAAGGTAATAGGAGATTCCGATAAAACAGGTACCAAGGTTACTTTTAAACCTGACGGAACGATCTTCGATGATCTGATTTATGATTATAATACTTTGAGAGTCAGACTTCGTGAGACAGCATTTCTTACTAAAGGTCTCAGAATATCAATTACAGATTTGAGAAAACCTGTTCAGGAAGAGAATGAGTCTGATGAGGATTTCAAAGAAAGACTTGATAACTGGGAGCCTAAGACTGAGTCCTTCCATTATGAAGGTGGTATAAAGGAATTCGTTCAGTATCTGAATAAGCATAAGACTCCGATATATAATAAAGTTATATATTGTGAAGGTACAAGAGATGATATTTATGTAGAAGTAGCTCTTCAGCATAATAATTCATACAATGAAACCATTTACAGTTTCGTAAATAATATTGTTACTCCTGAAGGTGGAATGCATCTTACAGGATTCAGATCAGCTATTACCAAGGTATTTAATGATTATGCAAGAAATACCAAGATGCTGAAGGAAAAGGATGATAATCTTTCTGGTGAAGATTTAAGAGAAGGTCTTACAGCTATCATTAGTATCAAGATAGAAGATCCTCAGTTCGAAGGTCAGACCAAGCAGAAGCTTGGAAATGCACCTGCCAGAACAGCAGTTGAATCTATAATGAATGAGCAGCTGGTTTATTTCCTTGAACAGAATCCTTCAGTTGCAAGATCCATTGTGGATAAGGCAATAACTGCTCAGAGAGCAAGAATTGCTGCACGTAAGGCAAGAGATGTAGCAAGAAAGAATAATCTTTCAGAGGGTATGTCACTTCCAGGAAAGCTGGCAGACTGTTCTGATAAAGATCCAAAGAACTGTGAAATATATATAGTCGAGGGAGATTCTGCCGGCGGTTCGGCCAAGACAGCGCGTAACAGAGCAACTCAGGCTATACTTCCTCTTCGTGGAAAGATTCTTAATGTAGAGAAGGCACGTATTGATCATATTCTTGAGAATAAAGAAATCCAGGCTATGATAACAGCTTTTGGAACAGGTATTCATGAGAATTTCGATATTCAGAAGCTTCGTTATGACAAGATAATCATCATGACGGATGCTGATGTTGATGGAGCTCATATAGCAACACTGCTGCTTACATTTTTCTATAGATTTATGCCTGAACTGATTCGTCAGGGACATGTATATCTGGCACAGCCTCCTCTCTACAGATTAGAGAAGAATAAGAAGATTTGGTATGCCTACAGTGATGATGAGCTTAGTAACATTATCGATGAAGTAGGTCGTGACCAGAATAATAAGGTTCAGAGATATAAAGGACTTGGTGAGATGGATGCTGATCAGCTCTGGGATACTACTATGGATCCTGAGAAGAGAATACTTCTCAAGGTTTCCATGGACGGAGAAGATGAAGCTGAAGTTGATATGACCTTCAATGTTCTTATGGGTGATAATGTAGAACCACGTAAGAAATTCATTGAAGAGAATGCTAAATTTGTAAAGAATCTGGATATATAAATTACTATTCACAACTGATAAAACAAATAAATATAACGTGACTGCTTGCAGGCAAAGTGATATTTATTTTGTTTTATCATAACCATGGATGTTTTGAATGTTGTGAATAAAGATAGAAGGAGACAAAAAATGTCAGATGACAATATTTTCGACACTCCACGAAGTGATGTGAAAGAAGTTGATCTTAAGAAAACAATGGAGAATTCTTATATAGACTATGCCATGTCTGTTATTGCATCCCGTGCACTTCCGGATGTAAGAGATGGTCTTAAGCCTGTACAGAGAAGAATTCTATATTCAATGATAGAACTTAATAATGGTCCTGATAAACCACATCGTAAATGTGCCCGTATTGTCGGTGATACCATGGGTAAGTACCATCCACACGGTGATTCTTCCATTTACGATG
>CACZPG010000161.1 GCA_902782965.1 uncultured Lachnospiraceae bacterium | reverse complement strand
ATATTCAGGCCGTTATAAGCTGCCCTTGCTCCGACCACAAGTATAGCAACACCGAATATTGCCATATAGAACAATCCGGAATGTACATTTGCATAAATGTCACCAAAGGCAAGTGCCGTGAGAAGTATCGGAAGAACATAACAGGAGGATTTCAGAATCTGTACCAGGAAATTTCTGGCTCCGGAATCCACAGTTCCCTGATATTCTTGGGATTCTTCATTTTCTTCATTTCCTTCAGATTTTTCTGAATCCTCCGAATTTCTATCAGTTAATTCAGCACTCGAAGAAATCCGGATACCAGCATCTTTATATTCCTTATTTTTTAGACGTTCCCTATTCTTTAATTTTTTTCTCTTTTCTCTGTTTTTACGTCTTCTGTACTCTTCATCATCAAACTCATCGTCATACTCATCTGAAGTCTCATCTTCATATTCAGACTCCGGGTCATTATCATCTTCATCACTATCTTCATCATCAAATCCGTCTTCAGCAGGTCCTGTATACTCACATTTCACATACCTGTCCAATTCAAATAAAACAGTAACGATGACAGACATAAGAAGTACTGCAAGTGTTACGGATAGAATACCTGCTCCGTATAAATGGATTATCAGTATCAGCATTCCGGAAGCTGCCAGATATGTGATCATATCAAATATAAGCGGTGAAATATCCAGTTTGATTCTGTCACCTTTATTTCTTCTTACAGAATTCATATCAATTCCGTAGCGAATAGCAAAACATACCAGCATGATTATTCCATCTTTTATCATCGAGCCTCTCCCTGCCGAATAAGTGAGGGAGCTTTCGGCCATATCACCATAGGCAAATCCAATGATTGCAAGAAGAAGGACAAATATAATTATTCGTATTAATGAGAATGTGTTTTTTTTCATATTTCTTATTTATATTCCATGTAGTATTTATTGATAATAATTTATTGATAATAATTTATTGGTAATAACTTTTGATATTATTTATTGCTTTCGCATATCAAACAATGCACCATTCAGTCTGATACAATTTTTAGAAGATCACCAATTAAGATTAGCAATTAATTCACGTTACTATGATAACAATATTTTTCTTTTTTTCAATACTATTTATTGTAAATAATCATATAAAGTTATAAAATAATAAGGAGTTATTACTAACTTAATGCGATAAAACAAATATCTGACACCATATTAAATGTTAAAAAGTACAAACAAGGGGATTACAAATGAAACAGAATCAGACATTTCTATCATCAGACGGCATTACTACCATTCACGCTGTGAGCTGGATTCCGGAGGGCGAACCTAAGGCTATAGTTCAGCTGATCCACGGGATGGTTGAATATATCGAAAGATATAACGACTTCGCAGAGTACCTTGCAAGTCAGGGGTATCTGGTAGTCGGACACGATCATCTCGGACATGGACAATCTGTAAGAAGCATCGAGGATTGGGGTTATATATCTGAGATAGCGCCTGCAAGATCACTTGTAAGAGATATACATAAACTGAGAAAAATCACTTCCAGAAAATATCCTTCACTTCCATATTTCATGCTTGGTCATAGCATGGGCTCCTATCTTCTCAGAAGATACCTTTCTCACAAAGGCGAAGGTCTGGCCGGCGCCATAATCGTAGGAACTGGAAGTGAATCTGATGTAGTAACAAGAAGCGGTCTGATGCTGGTACGTTCTACCGCCCAGTCCAAGGGATGGCATTATAGAAGTGAGCTTATAAGGAATATGACTTTCGGCGCAGCTTATAAGAAATTCGATACAGAAGGTCTTGATCCTGAAGCAAGCTGGATCTGCAGTGATCCGGAGATAATGAAGTCTTATAATTCTGATGACAGATGTGGTTTCCTGTTTACTCTGAACGGATATGAAGCATTATTATCCACAGTACTTTATGTAAACCAGAAACAGAATATAGACAGAATTCCTAAAGATCTTCCACTTCTTATTACATCAGGAGAAAATGATCCTGTAGGAAATCTCGGAAAGGGTGTCAAGAAAGTTTATCAGCAGTATGTAAAGGCCGAAATATGGGATACCGAATGCAAGATATATCCGGAAATGCGCCACGAGATACTTAACGAGATCGGCAAGGATGAAGTTTATGCAGATATTGTCGACTGGGTAGAGAGACATATGGACTAGAGAGATATAGACCAGAGACATATGAGCCAGAATCATATAGTTGCTAGAACATTTTCATAAAAACAATAAAAAAACGGCCGAGGCCGTTTTTTTATTGTTTTAGTTCATATGAGATCAATATGAAATCAAAAACTACTTAAACACCCAATTCTGAGTATTGTCATTTTTGAATCGATTAGTTCACATCAGATGTTCCGCCGCCTTCCTTACGGATTACGTCGTGAGCACCACCTTCTACTATACTTGTTGAAGATACAAGTGTTATCTTAGCTTTCTCCTGAAGTTCCTTGATTGTAAGAGCTCCGCAGTTACACATTGTTGATTTAACCTTGCTGAGGGTTCTATCTACATTATCCTTCAGTGGTCCTGCATAAGGAACATATGAGTCAACACCTTCTTCAAAGTGAAGTTTCTTATCACCACCGAGATCATATCTCTGCCAGTTACGTGCACGATTGGAACCTTCGCCCCAGTACTCTTTCACATAATTTCCATTTACAAGAAGCTTCTCTGTCGGGCTCTCATCGAATCTTGCAAAATATCTTCCGAGCATTACGAAATCTGCTCCCATAGCAAGGGCAAGTGTAATATGATGATCATATACAATACCACCATCCGAACATACAGGAACATAGATTCCTGTTTCCTCGAAGTATTCATCTCTTGCCTGACATACTTCTATAAGTGCTGTTGCCTGACCACGGCCAATACCTTTAGTTTCTCTTGTGATACAGATGGAACCACCACCTATACCAACTTTAATGAAATCTGCACCACATTCAGCAAGGAAACGGAATCCTTCTCTGTCAACTACATTTCCGGCACCGACCTTTACTGAATCTCCATAGTTTTCTCTGATCCACTGAAGTGTGAATTTCTGCCAGTCTGAGAAGCCTTCTGAAGAGTCTATACAGAGCACATCTGCACCTGCCTCAATCAGAGCAGGAACTCTCTGGGCATAATCTCTTGTATTAATACCGGCACCAACAATATATCTCTTCTGATCATCCAGAAGTTCTCCCGGATTCTTCTTATGCTCATCATAATCCTTTCGGAATACAAAACTTACAAGTCTTCCCTCTTCATCTACTATAGGAAGTGAATTAAGTTTATTATCCCAGATAATATCATTTGCCTCTGAAATAGTTGTTCCATCCTTAGCAGTAATAAGCTTTTCAAGAGGAGTCATGAATTCTTTAACTTTGAGAGTAGGCTCCATACGGCTAACTCTGTAATCACGGCTTGATACTATACCTACAAGTTTTCCTTCTGCAGTTCCATCTTCAGTAACTGCAACTGTTGAATGACCTTTTCTCTCTTTAAGTTCAAGTATATCTGCAAGAGTAGCTTCAGGACTTACATTTGAATCACTCTTTACAAATCCCGCTTTATAACCCTTAACCTTAGCAACCATTGCTGCTTCATCTTCAATGCTCTGAGAACCATAAATAAACGACACACCACCTGACTTTGCAAGAGCTATTGCAAGTCTGTCACCTGATACTGACTGCATGATTGCAGAGATCATAGGGATTGTCATCTCGATTGCAGGCTTCTCACCCTTCTTAAACTTAGTAAGTGGAGTCTTGAGACTTACATTATCAGGTACACATTCACTGGATGAATATCCCGGAATCAGTAAGTATTCATTAAATGTGTGTGAAGGTTCAGTAATAAAAGTTGCCATGGTTTTCCTCCTATTCTTCTTTAAACTATCTTATTCTATTATGTAATTGTTCGATAGTATAAACTAAAAATTTATATAAAACAAGATGTTTTTTTTCACAAAAAAACATCCCGTTTTCACTTATATTTATACAATAATATTCCATATGATTGTCGGACTTAACCAGCGTTAAACATATACTAATTTAACTAGCGTTAATTATACAAATTTAACTAATATATATCTAATATTAATCAAACATTGATGAAAGAAATGATAATATAATTATAATAATAAAAATGATAAATCCTATAGTAGGGTTACCCTTCTTCCGACGAACTACCTGCTGATTAAGCTTAGTTTTGTGATCAGGGGAATAATATCCATTTCCCCGACTGTTCATGGCAGCTGCCAATTGCTGTTTCATCATCTGCTGGTTTGCAGCTTTCTGGTTTGAATTAACAGCCCAGTAGTTATTCGTCCCTGAATTAACAATTCCTGGTGAAGGCTGTACTCCGCTATGAACCATTTTCGCGCCCCTTCCCTGTGAAGCATTAGCTCCAGTCGCGTATGCCGCAGGAATATCATTAACTTCCCTTACATATTTATTCTGTGGTTCATCATCTTCATCAAAACCATTTTTCATGAGAATCTTCTTCTCATCACTGCCCTGATTATATACAACTCCGGATATGCCACGATTAAGACCCCCCTCTTCCCCATGAAGATGGAAGTCTCCAGCCATATCCTTTTCTACAGCAGAATAATGTTCTTTTCCCCTTCTGTATACTCTGCCGCATTTAGGACAGAGCCCCATATACATATCATAATCAAACGCCTTATGGCAGCACTTACATATAACCTTCATTTCTTCCTCCTGAGCATCAATCTATAAATACTCATTAAACAATATATATCGTTCTATAACATCCTGTAATAATCTATAGGTATTCTATACCTATCATAGTCAGACCACAAGCAGGCGCTGTCGGGCCGCTATCTGCTCTATTACAGGTTTCAAGAGCCTTGTTGATATCATCTATTTCCATAAGACCGGTTCCAATGTCCAGAAGCGTTCCAGCGATGATACGGACCATATTATATAGAAAGCCTGAACCCTTAACCCTTATCCTGATCATTCGGCCCTCTGAAGAAATATCATATATTTTTTCTTCGGAAATATCAATATTATAAATGGTCCTGACAGTTGTCTCAGCCTGAGAACCTGACGAACAGAAGGCACCGAAATCATGTTCACCTTCAAGCAGGGCAGCCGCTGACTTCATCCTGTCTATATCAATATTCCGATAAGTAAAATGACTGTATTTCCTTAGTATCGGACTCGGGAATCTGTCATTCCATATACGATATTCATAGGTCTTCATTGAATCTGTATGTCTCGGATGAAAATCCGGTTCAACTTCCCCGGACTCTATAACCCTTATATCTTCCGGCAGATAATTATTTAAAGCATAACAGAACTTTTCCGGAGGAATCCTGGACTCAGTATCAAACACACATACATTACCAAGAGAATGTACACCTGCATCAGTCCTGCTTGCACCAATAAGCGATACATCCTCGCCTGTAAGCTCTTTTATAGCATCTATAATGAGCCCTTCTATTGTAACTGCATTAGGTTGTATCTGCCAGCCGCTATATTCAGTTCCATCGTATGAAACCCTTAGTAGTATCCTCATTTTCCTATCACTTAAAATACACTTGTGTAAACACAGTACCGATTATCAATATCACTGCAAGCATTAACATTATATCATCAACTACTTCCAGCTTCATCTCATAAATCCGCTTCCTTCGTCTCGCCGAAGTAAAGCTTCTCATATCCATAGCTCTGTTTCTGTTTGATAATTCAACAAAGGCATTCCTATGGTTAGGAACAGCCAGGGTTGTTTCCTTAACAAATCTTCTTATAAGATTTCCACTATCCGGATCTACTCCTCGCGCCTTAAGAGCACTCCGTACTCTCTTCTTCTGAGAATAAACCTCAGGAAAATATTCCAGAATATTATAGAATCTTTTAGTAGCATCAATTTTAAGTCTGAAACCAATCATCAGGCCATCCAGCACATCTACCTGCTTCATACAGCTCATGATACTGTTATAGACTAATGTTATCATAATTAATTTCACCGCTATGAAAACAACCATAAGAGGTTTCAAAAATGTCAGACAAAGCAGTGAAATAACCAGTTCTATAAGAATAGCACTCTTTGACATATCCCAGAGGATATTAATTCTTATTCTGCTGAGAAAAACGATACCTATTCCTGATAACAAGAATATAATAATTGGAATTATTTTCCATCCAAGAAATGACATCAGCAGATATGCAGTGAGAATATAAAGTTTTGTTCTGGCATCATAGGTTTTAAGAGCACCTATGCTTCTACTGTTATTATGCATTTTCCCTCCCTGCAGAGTCCTTCAATTATCAATTCAATCTGCCGCCGGCTGTCTGTATCAAGACCGGCATAAGGTTCATCCATGAATAGAAAATCAGGATTCAGAGCAATCGCCGCAGCTATTGCAACCTTCTTCTTCTCACCGAATGATAATTCCGAAATCTTGCGGTTCCAAATATTCTTATCTACGCCAACGAAATCAAGTACAGATTCAGCCATACTCCGGGCATCGCGTTTTGTATGACCGTCACTCATGGGACCAAACATAACTTCATCCAGCACATTGGTTTCAACGAAACCTTCGTCAGGATATTGGAAGACGTATCCTATCTTGGTATCATCACTTCTGAATATTTCACCTTCCTGAGGTTTAATAAGTCCTGCAGCAAGCTTAAGGTAAGTAGTCTTTCCGGAACTATGTTTTCCTACAATTCTATAAGCCGAGCCTGAAACAAACCTCATATTGGTTCTATCAAGTATCTTTACATTATTCATACGATGAGTTACATTATGCAAACTAATTCCCACAGAGTCCTTTGAATTATTTCCATGTATATATCTCTCAACCTTGAGTCTGTCATTACTCTTCTTTACGATATCTGTATCCTTGGCGCCGTTCAGAATAATACCTTCGGAAATGTATTTCGAGAAATATTCAGAGCCTTCTATATCAATTTCCCTAAGACCCCCATCTGCCAGTTCATATTGTATATCTGTCATTTTGAGCACATTATATTTCTTGGAAAAAATAATAACTGTCTCATTTCTCTTTCGTGCACTGTTAATTACTATATTTAAATATTTCTCAATATCAATATTACTCATCATACTGAAGGATTCATCAATGATCAGAATCTCCGGATGCATTATCAGAATAGATGAAAGAGCTGCCCTCTGTTTCTCACTGGCACTTAATGATGAAACTGGACTATTCTTCTTTTTCCACAATGAATACTTCTTCAGGTAGAAGCCTGTTCTTTTCATTGTTTTCTCTTTAGGAATCCCCTGATTCTCAGCTCCGAAAGCAATGTCTCTTCCAACATTATCGAGTACCATTCCCTCACCGGGATTCTGAGTCACAAGTCCGGAAATACTTCTAAGCTTTTCCCTGTCAAGCTGCGAGAACGGATCCAGACCGTTAATAAGGATACTTCCCATCTTATCCGGACGTTCCTGCCCTGCAAGATATCTGGCAAATGTAGTCTTACCCGAACCATTTCTTCCGGTAATTCCAACTATATCTCCTTTACTCATAATGAGATTAATGCTGCTATCCGGAATGGAATCTATATGAAGTTGGGATATTCTGATATATGGAATCATTTGATCAATCCTTTAGAATCTTTCAAGAAATATTTCATGAAATATCTCAAGATACTTTTCAAGAATTTTTGCTAGAAGTTATTGTATCTTATCAGCACCTTTAGTGCAAGAAAAAACACTCCTCTTATCAGGGTAAAAAAAGATGACAACCGGAGCACTCCGAATGTCATCTTTTAACATAGATTTTTCTATAACTCTTCTAAACCTGTAATTACAGGTTTATCTCAAATATCATTTAAAGGGATTAAACTAACTCAAGGAATACTTCAAGAGCTCCGTCACCCTTACGCTGACCAATCTTGATGATTCTTGTATAACCACCCTTACGGTCTGCATACTTAACACCATATTCATTGAAAAGCTTCTCTGTAAGGTCAACCTTCTTAGTTGCACTCTTCTTTCCTGCAATATCTGTAGGAACTTCTGTTACAGGATAGAGAACCTTAAGCATTTCTCTACGAGCATGAAGCTTTGAAGGCTTATCCTTCTTAACTGTCTTATCAACTTCATCAAAGATAGTTACTTTCTTGCCATCAACTACTTCTTTAACTCTCTTGCCATCTTTATCCTTACGAGCAACCTTAGCCTTAACAGTTACTTCTTCGAAGTTATCCTTCTCTTTAACTGCAAGAGTAATAAGATGCTCAGCAATCTTACGAACTTCCTTAGCTCTTGCTTCGGTAGTCTTAATCTTGCCATTATAAATAAGCTGTGTTACCTGACTTCTGAGAAGTGCCTTTCTCTGGTCTGACTTCTTTCCAAGCTTTCTATACATTGCCATTTTAAATTTCCTCCTTACCTGCGCCTTTAGGCGGGGTCTTCACTATGCGTACTTTATCCGCAATCCTTATTCAGGACTTAGCGACTTCCGCTTTAGTGGTGATTGTTTTATTCTCCGTTATTGAGTGAAAGACCAAGCTCCTTAAGCTTAGCAAGTACTTCCTCAAGAGACTTACGTCCAAGGTTACGTACCTTCATCATCTCATCCGGTGTTTTTGCACAAAGTTCCTTAACTGTATTGATATTAGCTCTCTTAAGACAGTTGTATGAACGAACACTAAGTTCAAGTTCATCAATACTCATATCCTTAGCAGTTGTATCAGGAACATCCTCCTGCTTCTCAGTGATAATAGTCTTATCCTTCACATTATCTGAAAGATTGATAAAGAGACTCAGATGTTCACTAAGTACCTTAGCAGCATAACTAACTGCATCATCAGGTGCAAGAGTTCCATTAGTAAATACATCAAGTGTAAGCTTATCGTAATCAGTGATCTGACCAACACGAGTATTCTCTACAGTAAGATTTACTCTGTCTACAGGAGTATAAATAGAGTCAACAGAAATCATATCAATTGAAGGCTCCTGCTCCTTGTTCTTATCAGCACTTACATAACCACGACCATTTGTTATTGTGAGTTCCATTTCAAGTCTTGCATCCGGCCCATTCAGGTTAGCGATTACAAGATCAGGATTAAGTATCTCCAGATCTCCGTCAACATGAATATCTGCAGCTGTAACAACTGTATCACCGGAAGCCTCTATATAACCGATCTTTGGCTCATCGCTTGATGAATTGTTCTTTATGCAGAGTTCCTTGATATTCATAACGATCTCAGTTACATCTTCCTTTACTCCAGGAATTGAACTGAACTCATGAAGAACTCCTTTTATCTTGATATAGCTTACTGCTGTACCAGGAAGTGATGAGAGCATTACACGACGAAGTGAATTACCGAGAGTTGTTCCATAACCTCTCTCAAGTGGTTCTATGATAAATCTTCCGTACTTATCATCTTCTGACTTCTCATCAATTATTATTCTTGGCTTCTCAAATTCGAACATTCATGACCTCCCAAATATAATAACGATATTTCATACATCCGGGCCATACAGTAAATGTATAACCCAGACAGAAAGTATCTTACTTTGAATACAACTCGACGATAAGTGTCTCATTTACAGGGACATCGATTTGCTCTCTAAGAGGAATTTCAACTACCTTTCCACTGAGCTTTTCAGCATCTCCCTCAAGCCAAGCAGGTACTGATATACCCTTATTTGCTTCAGCAATATCCTTGAATCTCTGAAGAGACTTGCTCTTCTCTTTGATTTCAATAACATCACCAGGCTGAACCTTGTATGATGGAATATTTATAACTCTTCCATTTACAGTTACATGCTTATGTGTAACAACCTGTCTTGACTCACGTCTTGTTCT
>CACZPG010000160.1 GCA_902782965.1 uncultured Lachnospiraceae bacterium | reverse complement strand
TCACCATCACCAGATACGATTCCGTATCCCTTATCCTTAAGAGTCTTAGCAGCCTCCCAGAACTTATCCCAGCTCTGTGAACCTGCACCGATGATTTCAGCGATCTCTGCTGGATCATCTGTTCCGAATGCATCCTTAGCGATTGAACGTCTATAAATGAATGCACCACCTGTTGCCTGATATCCAAGTCCAACTACCTTACCGTCTGGATTTGTTCCGATATCAACTGTATACTGAGCGATCTTAGCTTCATCGATCTCAGCCTGAGTATCAATACCAAGGTCATCATATGGACATGCATACTCTGCCATATCTCCCTGAGTATACTTAAGTACGAAAGCTGCCTCAGCTGCGTAAATATCAGGAGCATCTTCTCCACCTGCTGCAAGAGCCTGGTCAAGAGCTGGCTGATAAGCACCATCAGTTGTTGCAATAATAGTCTCATTGATTTCGTAGTTAAAGTCAGGATGTGTCTCCTTAAACTTCTTGATCATGTTAGGAACTTCGTCTCTGAATGCCCAAACATTGATAGTACCACCTTCAGAAGAACCAGAATCGCTAGATGTATCATCTGATGAAGTAGTATCATCTGATGAAGTATCATCTGTAGATGCTGTGTCATCTGAGCTTGTGTCTGATGTAGCTGCTGTGTCATCTGAGCTTGAATCTGTTGATGAGCTTCCACAACCAGTAGCTACGCCTGCAATCATCATAGCACTAAGAGCTATAGCGAGAGCACGTTTGAATTTTCTCATTTTGTAAATCCTCCTTGAAATACTTAAACTATAACCGTCTCCTTATAAAGTATGCACACTTTGGGCAGAAGGTATTCTTCTCCCCGCTGACTATATCAATTATAGTAAATTTTTCACAATAATACTTATCAATTATTGCTTTCGTGTTAACAAAAATTGCTGTATTTATCACATTTTTTTAACATTTTATACAAAAAAGAAAATCAGGCAGAATTCGGTCAGTGCCGCATCCCACCTGATTTTCTCATTAAATGATTATATACATTTATTTAACAGAAAATTTGAATATACTTACAGAATGATATCTCTCATCCGCATCAAATACAGGACTGTCAATATTTCCTTCTTCAATGAAATTCATGGCATTAGGAATATATTGAGGTTCAAGACAAAGTCCTGATCTGAAATGATAATTAAATCCTCCTTTTCCTATCTGATCACCTATGAAATTTCCGGAATAGAACTGAGTTCCGGTCTGATCAGACATGAACTCCATGAATATTCCGCTTTCCGGAGAATAAACAGATGCGAAATCTCTCATATCTCCGGTATTTCCTTTAATAACATAGTTATGATCGTATCCTCCTACATATTTAAGCTGAACATCATCAGCTTCAATATCCTGTCCTACCGTCTTAGGCTTACTGAAATCAAATACAGTACCTTCAACAGGAGCATTCTCTTCTGTAGGAATAGACTTAGAATCTATTACAGGATTATAATAATCAGCATTTATCTGAAGTTCATGATTCTCTATCGTTCCCTTATAATGTCCATTCAGATTGAAATATGAATGATTAGTCAGATTGATAACTGTCTTCTTATCACTTACAGCATCATAGGAAATTCTGAATTCATTCGCTTCACTTATAGAATATGTAACAGTAATTGTAACATTTCCAGGAAGGCCCTGTTCCATATCATTAGATTTGCAGATTAATGTAACAGATGATTCATCATTATCCTGCAGAACAGTCCAGCACTTCTTATCAACACCATTCAGACCACTATGGAGATTGTTCTCATTATCATTCTGGTCCATCTGATATGTAACCCCATCCAGAGTAACCTTACCTTCAAATATTCTGTTAGCATTTCTTCCAATAACAGCACCAAAGAAAGTCTCTCCGTCTTCATAAGACTCAATATCATCATAACCAAGGACTACATCACGAAGTTTGCCATCTTTATCAGGAACTTCGAGTTTAACAACTGTAGCACCAAAATTGATAATAGTCGCTGACATACCGGATTTATTTCTGATAGTATAAGCTGTTACCGAATCACCATTCTTAGTTTTACCAAAATCCCTCTTTGTACACATAACCTTTCCCTTCACTTATAGTTATTAGAAAAGTCCCTTTACAGCAGGATACAGTTTTCTGAACTGCTGATACTTCTCCTCATATTTCTTTACAAGTTCTTCTTCTGGTTCAACAGTTTCAACCACTTTCACGATAGAATCTGCTGCTTCCTTAACATCCTTGAAACGACCACATCCAACTGCCGCAAGGATTGCACCACCAAGCGCAGGACCTTCATCGTTTTCCTGAATTTCAAGACGAATATTCATAATATTGGCAATGATTCTTCTCCACAAAGGACTCTTAGCACCACCGCCACAGATATTAGACACTTCGATCTTGATTCCAAGACTTCTGGCTACCTCAAGGCTGTCTCTAAGTCCGAAAGCAACACCTTCCAGTACGCTCTGAATCATATCCTCTCTGGTAGTATCCATGCTCATTCCGATAAATCCTGCTCTTACAAGCGGATCATTGTGAGGTGATCTCTCGCCCATAAGATATGGAAGGAAGAATACATTATTCTCTCCAAGCTTATCAATTCCTGTCTGAGAACCGGCGTAATCTTTATCCCTAAGTATTTCATCCATCCACCACTTATTACAAGATGCTGCAGAAAGCATACATCCCATAAGATGGAATCCACCATCAGCATGAGCAAATGAATGAAGAGAATTCTTATCATCAACGGAGAATCTTTCACTGGAAATAAACAGCGTTCCGGAAGTTCCAAGAGAGAGATTGCATCCACCCTCTCCAACTGTACCGGTTCCTACTGCTGCCGCTGCATTATCTCCGGCTCCGGCAACAACTTTGATATCACCAGATATACCAAGTTCTTCCTTGATTTCAGCTTTAACTTCTCCAACTACATCGAAGCTCTCATGCAGCTCAGGCATTTCAATATCTGAAATACCACAAATATCAAGCATTTCCTTGGACCAGCACTTGTTCTTAACATCCATAAGAAGCATTCCGGAAGCATCTGAATAATCAGACACATATGATCCGGTAAACTTATAAACTATATAATCCTTAGGAAGCATAATCTTCTTAATCTTCGCAAAATTATCAGGTTCATTATTCTTAACCCAAAGAACCTTAGGTGCAGTAAATCCTGCAAAAGCAATATTACCGGTATACTCAGAAAGCTTATCCTTACCTATAACATTATTAAGATAATCAGTTTCTGCAGTAGTACGTCCATCATTCCAGAGAATAGCAGGACGAATGACATTATCATTCTCATCAAGAATAACAAGTCCATGCATCTGACCACCAATACCGATACCTTCAACTACAGTATCATCAAGTCCGTCAAGCAGAAGTTTGATACCTTTCTTGGCACCATCGTACCAGTCTTCAGGATTCTGCTCTGACCAACCGGACTTCGGAAAACTGATAGGATACTCAACCGATACGGTTTTGAGAATCTTTCCATCACTATCCATAGCAAGCAGTTTAACTGCCGAAGTACCCAAATCTACTCCAATATACATACTTTTTGTCCTTCCTAAATTAAATCTTCCTTATTCCAACTCATCTGTCTATAAGTTATACAACACCCCATCCATCGGCCGTATCAACAGCCGACAGATGAGGTGAATAAAACTGATTTAAGCAAATGGGTTCTCTGAATTATAAAGCACTCCTGCAGGATGATTGTAATCAATCTCATCGAATCTTACTCCGAGGAACTTAAATACATCAAAGAGAAGCTTTCCATTGTGATGGAATGTGATAGCTGCATGATGTGG
>CACZPG010000159.1 GCA_902782965.1 uncultured Lachnospiraceae bacterium | reverse complement strand
TAATCTTAGTAATCTCTGAGTTTTTTTCCGGTGAGTGTAAGGAATACTTCTTCAAGAGTGATAGTCGAGATATCTTCAACCACCATCTTCTTAAGTTCTTCACTGGTTCCTGTTGCG
Organism: uncultured Lachnospiraceae bacterium; assembly: GCA_902782965.1. Lineage (GTDB taxonomy): Bacteria > Bacillota > Clostridia > Lachnospirales > Lachnospiraceae > Eubacterium_Q. The sequence continues at coordinate 6,483 of CACZPG010000159.1, read as the reverse complement.
ATAATCTTGCCATTATCCATTATGGCGATTCTTGTACAGATGGCTTCAACTTCTTCCATGTAATGACTGGTATAAATGATCGTTGCACCATTCTTATTGGATTCCTTGATCTTATCCAGAATGAAATTCCTTGACTGTGGATCAATTCCTACAGTAGGTTCATCGAAGATCAGAAGCTTGGGATGATGTCCTATGGCACAGGCTATATTCAGTCTTCTCTTCATACCACCGGAGAAGGTCTTGGCGAAGTCTCCTCTCTTATCCAGAAGTCCGACATATTCCAGCGACTCATCTATTCTCTTCTTCAGCTCTGCTCCCTTAATTCCGTAAAGCGATGTGAAGAGTTCTACATTCTCCCAGGCCTTCAGGTTTCCGTGTATCGCCAGATCCTGAGGAATATATCCCAGCTTATCCACCAGCTCCTTACGATTCTTCTGGAAATCCTTTCCGTAGAATTCTACATTTCCCAGAGTCGGTTTAACCAGGTCACAGATCATATTCATGGTGGTACTCTTTCCTGCTCCGTTAGGTCCCAGAAGTCCGAAGATTTCACCTTCTTTAATCTCGATATTCAGATTATCAACCACTACTTTATTTCCGTATTTCTTTGTAAGATCATTTGTCTTAAGAATTGTTTCCATTTTCTTTCTCCATTTTATTGTTCTTTTTTACTGTTATATTGTTTCCTGTTATATTTGTTCCTGTTATATGAAAAAGAGTGTGCCAATGAATTATTTCATCTGACACACTCAGTATATGATTACCGTATTATATTTTGTAGTGAAAAAAGATACATTTGGAATATGACTTTAGTCATATCTTCACATGAAACGTATAATCATCAATCCGACTCTGTTTCAATTCCGTACTGAGACTTCTGTTCATCTGACAGTTCGGCATCCTGAAGAATATCATGAGCTTTATCGATCAGTTCATCAACAGCATATCTCTTGTAGTAACCGATACTAACTTCTTTATTAGTCACATAGGAACTGGTTATAAATATATCTCTTTCCTTATGATGACCGAAACAGTTGGTAATATGTGCGATCTCGACACCATTTTCCATATCGATAACATCAGTAAGCTGTTCCATCTGAACATACAGAAGCTTATTCTCTTTGTCATATGAGAAGGAAGACTTTCCACTGAATGCGTAATAAGTAGTTACATCTGTTTTCTTCTTAAAGTCTCCGGTACTGGCGGAATACCAGTACAGACTTCCATCATTATACAGAACCAGCAGATCATCAGAACCCTCGATGAAGTTAATCGCCAGTGGATCAATACCCGGACAATTTATGGTATTTACAATACTTCCATCCTTACCTGTCAGAAGAATTCTCTTTCCATCTGTTACAGCAAAACTCTTATCATCGCTGTTCTGCGAGAAGCAGGTAATCGAAGCCCAGTCTGCAGGGGTGTCAACCAGTGAGGCATTACCATTCTCTGCATCAATTATATATTCATAATCGGCGGCAAAATAAACAGCATTAAGTGCTTCGAAATATTTTGGAGCCTGCTTGACAAAACCTGCATCCTCAGGCAGTTTGAATTCCTGTTTCTTCCCGGTATCTATATCATTTACAACAAGTATTGGTTCCATATCTTCATTCTTCGTATAGTAGTAAAGCTTACTTCCGCTCATTACACACGAAGTTCTGAATGAGGCATACATATCAAACAGCGGATCCTTCTTAACTTCTCCACTGCTGAGATTTACTGTCACCAGATCGAAGTAATCATCTTCCTGATAGCCAAGATACAGGCTGCCTTTATAACTGCCAAGCACGGTATAATAATAGTAATCCTCACCCTCCAGCTTATTACTCTTTATCTGATAAGCATCACCAAGTCCGAAGGTGGTAAGCACAGGTCCGTCCTCTTCATTAGAAATAAGTGCCAGACACTGATCATCCATATAGTATTCAGAGGAAATATCCGAAAGTGTAACGGAATCATCGAAAGCTTTCCAGCTGTCATCATATTCATGAGTTCCATAGAATATTACCTCCGGGGCGAAATGCTGTCTTACATATACACCCTCATTTATAACCACCTGTCTAAGGTCATCAGCGAAGTATTTAGTATAATATACAGACCCTTCACCGGCGTTGGAAAGCGGATAGGAATAGCCTCCGCCACTCGTAATATAGAGAGGTTTTCCATCTCCATCTCTGTCACTCACATCCAGAACGGGATCATTTACATTATTGCTGTAAAGCATCTCTCCCGTCTTGGCATTATATACAGTGACCACATTTCCAGAATAGAATGCCAGCTCTTCATCATTATTCAGTGTCACGAAACCACTGGAAATATTAACACCGTTACAGACAAAGTCAGCCTTCCATTTCTCACTCAGATCACCCGCATTCACACACTGAATAGTTGAGTGATCTATAGAAAGTATATCCTGATCACCTACCGACATACTTCCGTTAAGATCCACCAGGGCTGTAGCAACCACAAATTCACTGTCATTAAGCCATTCGATATTCTTGATCATCTGCTCAGACGGTTCTGAGTAATTAGTGGCGCCGGAAGCGGCATCTATAGTACCGTAAACATAATCGGACCAGCCCTCCAGACCACGGAAGGCAATCTTCTTGCCGTCAGGCGAGAGCCTGCACTGAAGGATACCCAGATCAGGATGTTCTTCCGATTCCGGAATCGAAATTGTATTCTTAAGCTTTCCGGAAGCTGAATCTATCTCCAGAAATCTCATATCTCCTGTTGCTATGAAGAAAGAATCCTTTCCCAGCATCATATCTTCCCGGTCTTTAAAGAAATCTTCCTCCAACGAGTACTCCCACAGCTTGTCGCCGGACATGGTATCGTAACACATGATCTGTTCCATGGACCAGATAGCAACACTCTTATCTGTGAGATATTTCATTCCGATAATCTCATCATCAATATTATCCAGATACAGTACCTTTTCATGAGTTTTTGTATTCCAGACACCGAATACATTTCCGGCATCAAGTATAGCAATGGTGGAACCATTTCCTGATACCTTGAAATCCGAAACCGCATTAGGCATCTTATAATTCCACGCCGCATGAATATTGGCGCCTTTATTTCCTTCATAGGCAAGGGTTGCATCGGTAAGCGCTTTAACTGCCTCTGCCGTTATCGGTCTGTCATCATCTGCACTCTTCGGAAGAGCTTCAAGCGCAAGCTGAAGCGCTGGAATACGCTGCTCCTTCTCAAGAAGATCCGAGGATTCATTAGCCAGATATTTAGACTGGTTTCTGAGAGACTCCAGATAATTCTTTCTGATCTTATTTCTGCTATAGAACATGTATCCACTGAAGGCCAGTGTAAGTGCAAAGGCCGCTGAGAAGCCCAGCATCATCCTTCTTATTCTGTACTGTCTGCGGCGATTCATCAGTTCATCATAGGAACAGCCGATAAGTCCGCTGGCCAGACGGGGAAGTTCTATCTTATTAGCCTTACCCAGTGGCATTCTGTAATCACAGGACAAAGGCTCTATAGGAATCCGGACACTCTGCTGCTGACCATACTGATTCCACACCAGACGGTCTTCATAGGTAAGTATCTCAGGAATAACATCATATGGTTCACCATTTACAAGAACAGTAAAAATCTGCTTTCTGGTATGATTTCTGAGGAAGAATTCTATCTCCCTCGGAACCCAGGCAGACTGCTTCGTATTAGTGGAACAGATAACTATCAGATAGTCGGAATTTGCCAGAGCATTGGCAATGGTATCACTGAGGTCACTGGTAATAGGAAGCTCGTCCTTATCACGGAATATCCTGTTGATACGCTTCATTCCTGTCTTCTTCTGAATCTTAGAGGGGATTTTGAAATGCTCCAACCCTCTCTGAACGGCTTCAGCAACCTTGTTATCCTCAGGAGCATGCTTATATGATATGAAAGCATTATAATGATCTATCACGTCTTTACTCTGCCTCCTTATATAACTGGTCAAAAAGTCGTCCATTGATTATATAAATGTCATGATGATCATCTTCTCTGACAGCTATATAATCCCCGGGAACTCCGGAATAATATTTATCCTCATCCCATACAGTGAACAGTTTCACATAGGTTTCAATAGGTTTTGCGTATATTCTGGCCCTGCCCGCACTTGTTATTGCCTTTGCATACTTCAGAACGCCCTTACTCTCTCCGGTAACTTCATTCTTAATTTGAGGCTCATATTCGAAGACCCGGTTGTAAGGCTGATTAGCGAGCTTATAACTCTTCTCAAGTTTTGCCTTTGCAATAGGATAAACCTCACCCTCGATTCCGATTATAAGATATTTGTCTTCATCTATACGGAAATTAACATCTCCCTCCATAGTTCTGACTTCAACCATGGTATTAACAGGAAATACATCCGCAAGCTTGACACATCCCTGAATCTGAGGACGCTTCTCGTACTTCACCATCTCAGAAATATCCATATAGGTTTCCTTGGCATATATTATCTTGAACAGATTGAAATATCGGTCGATACGCGTACGGAACTCTTCTGTAACAAACTCATCCAGACTTACGCCCTTCGCCGCAACAAGTGGAGCCAGTTTCTCCGGTCTGATAGTTCCTCCGGCCTTGGTAAGGTGACCTCCGCCACCTCCTACGCCCTTCGACAGAAATGCAGCCACCTCATTTGCATGAATCTCTTTAGTACAGCTTCTGACAGAGAATTTGACTTCCTGTTCACTCACATAATAAGCTATACACAGATCAACTCCGGTGGTCTCCATAGAGAAGTCACTGATAACACCGAGAATATTAGGATCGCACCTCTCGGCCTTAATAAGAATATATCTATGATTTCTGAAATACTGATAATCCAGAATAGCTTTACCCGTTATCTTAAGTTCATTAAGAGAAATGTTAGATGTACTCATTTCCATGATTACACTCTTATTATAATCAAGAGCATCTATCATATCCCTGTCTAACGGATGAGCCACTTCTGACAGTTTATTAGTATCTGTGTAGAGTCCATAATAAAGAGCTGTGGAAATGATATTATCACCATCAAGACTGATTCCTTCTTCCCGAATCATATCCCAGATAACCGTCGAACAGCTTCCGATATTGCTTCTCACCTCTGACAACTCAGGAAGATCCACTGTACATTGATGGTGATCTATAACAGCCACGTGCTCAGCCTCAGTTCGGGTTACATTCTGCTGTCCATACTGACAATCCACAGTAACCAGAAGTTCCGGAACCTCCCGGAAATCCGGCTCATAATATACCGGAATGCTGAGTCTCAGAATCATAATACGAAGATTACTCTTCTGTATCGCATTTCTTCCACGATAAATAAATGTGGGTTTCTTACCCATTTTCTCAAGATACCAGTAGAGTGCATAGCCCGATGCCAGAGCATCCGCATCCGGATTATCATGACACTGAATCACTATATCGTCATACTTTAATAAATCACTTAATTTCATTCACTTTTCCCTCACTATGTACTGAATCATAATAGCCGGCAGCCCCGATTATTTCTGACTCAGCTGTATTCTTATGACAATTACATCCCACATTACATTGTATGAAAGAAACCCCCGGTTGTAAAGCAACTTTTGATATTCCCGGCACGATATAAACAATGTGAATTCTTATCTCATTTCTCATGATATTTTACATGTCTTAAAATGAAAAAACTCTCTGCCGGATAACCTCAGTTAAGGCCCCGGAAGAGAGTTTATAATAATTCTAAATATTTATAAAAGATTATAGATTTGCATAGCCAAGGTACAGGAGTTTGATTTTCTCTGCATCTTCCACATAGGAGTGTTCATGTTCCTCTCCCTCATGTATCAGAAGCCCATCCTTATACACAAGAAGCCTGTTTCGCGGAACTTCCTCCCAGCCGTGATTTTGAAGAGGATGAGTTGAAAATATAACGGACCCACTTCGTTCACTCTTGAAAAGTGTCCCTTCTTCGTTCATATGAACATAGAAATAATCACTATCATAAAGCATGAAGTTAAGCTTATTCCCGGCGGACAATCTTCTTACAATCCCTTCAATCAGTCTGATTCTTTCATTCACATCGAAGGAATTCAATTCACTGACATAGTGTTTATTTACCTGATCAACAATGTATAGAAGTATTCTCTCACTGTCTGTCTGACCTTCCTGCTTATATTGATAAGCATCAAGAACAGAAGATTCGAAAATGGTTCCGTTATGAACCAGAACCCAGGTTCTGCCGGATTCATCTCTCTTAGAGAAAGGATGTGTGTTATTGAAGCTGACTTCACCCATGGTGGCCTTTCTGATATGCGCCATACATCTGGAAGTCTCAATACGTCCCGTCAGTCTGTTCTTAAGGTACAGACTGTCAGCCGCTCTGACAGGTTCCTTCTCTATCGAAATGGAATTGTCATCAAAGAAAGCCAGTCCCCATCCATTTCTATGTTCTACACTATGTTCAAAAAATTTTTTTTTTTTTTTTTTTTTTTTTTTTTTTTTTTTTTTTTT
>CACZPG010000158.1 GCA_902782965.1 uncultured Lachnospiraceae bacterium | reverse complement strand
TTAATATCTAAAGGTATAGTTATCTTACTTATCTATCGGTCATAACCCGGAATAACTTAACCCCATTTTGGCTAAATTTTGAATCTTTTTTATATTATGTTAGAATAGATGCGGCCATAAATTTAATTACTAACACTTTCAAGCAGGAAGGTTTAGGTAGTAACAGGTAATTATGGCGTCTTCACCAATTCCATTTATAGCTCGTATACTGGCTTATCCATATCCTTCGTAAGTTGGTCACATACAAATGCATAAGTGCACTTGTTTGTATGCAAATAATTAAATAAAGCAGAGGTTTATATGAAATCAATACTCAAATATCTTAAAGATTATAAAAAGGAGTCTATACTTGCTCCTGTTTTTAAAATGCTGGAGGCTTCATTTGAATTACTGGTTCCTCTTGTTATGGCTTCCATTATAGATGTTGGAATTAAAGAAGCTGACAGATCACATATTATTAAGATGAGTGCTGTCCTTGTACTCCTTGGTGTTGTCGGACTTTGCGCTGCGATCACGGCGCAGTATTTTGCTGCCAGAGCTGCAACAGGCTTTTCAGCTAAGCTACGACATGCACTGTTTGAACATATTCAGGATTTTTCATTTTCGCAGATAGATCTGTTTGGAACTGATACATTGATAAATAGAATGACAAGTGATATCAATGATGTTCAAAGCGGCGTCAATATGTTCTTAAGGCTGTTTATGAGATCACCGTTTGTAGTATTTGGTGCCATGATCATGGCATTTACTGTAGATGTTAAATCAGCCTTAATTTTTGTAGTTACAATTCCTCTTTTATCTGTAGTAGTTTTTATCATACTAATATGGACACTTCCTTTATACAAAGCGGTTCAGAACAAGCTTGACAGTATAATGACAAGTACGAGAGAGAACCTTACTGGTGTTAGAGTTATAAGGGCCTTTAATAGGGAAAAAAGTGAAGAAGACATTTTTAGGGATAGAAATGCAGTTTTAAATCATGCTCAGCAGTATGTTGGAGCAATCTCCGGAGTTATGAACCCGCTTACTTACCTGATGATAAATATAGCAACAGTTATCTTGATTTATACAGGAGCTGTTCGTATCAATATAGGTATACTAACCCAGGGACAAGTTATAGCACTTCTTAACTATATGTCTCAGATACTTGTAGAACTTATCAAACTTGCGAATCTTATAATTCAGATAACTAAAGCAATTGCTTGCGGTAATCGAATCGCATCAGTACTAGATACAAAGCCCAATATGATAGATGGAGATCAAAAGCTGGATGTATCGTCAGAAGATATTGCGGTTGAGTTTGATAATGTTTCATTCTTATATGAAGAAGATGGTGAGAATGTTCTCGATAATATAAGCTTTAAGGTCAAGAAGGGACAGACTGTCGGAATAATCGGAGGAACAGGAAGCGGTAAAACCTCGCTTATAAGTCTTATACCAAGATTTTATGATGTTCAACAGGGACATGTAAGGATATTTGGCAAGGATGTAAGAGATTTAAGCATTCAGGATCTTAGGTCTCACATAGGTGTAGTCCTTCAAAAGGCAGAGCTATTTAAAGGTAGCATATCTGATAATCTAAAATGGGGTGATGAAGGTGCATCACCTGAAGATATAAACATTGCTCTTGATATATCACAAGCAAGAGAGTTTGTAGAAGAGAAGATAGGTAAGACCGGCTACATGGTAGAACAAAGCGGACGTAATCTTTCAGGCGGTCAGAAGCAAAGACTTACAATTGCCCGTGCGCTTTTGAAAAAGCCTGACATATTGATAATGGATGATAGCGCTTCTGCGCTTGACTTTGCGACAGATGCTAAGCTTCGCATGGCTATTTCACAGAATTCTGCCAATATGACAACATTTATAGTCTCTCAAAGAGCTGCTTCGGTTCAAAATGCAGATATGATAATCGTCTTGGATGAAGGACGGATTGCAGGAATTGGAACTCATAAAGAGCTTATAGATAATAATGAAGTATATCAGGAGATATACTATTCACAATTCCCCAAAGAAGAAGCTTTAACGGAGGCATTGTAAATGAGTAAAACAAGTAAAAAGACCGGTCAAAAAGAAGTTTTGATAAAAGTATTTAATTACATAAAAAAATACAGAATATATCTGTATATTTCTTTGATATTATCTTTTGTAACAGTATTGTTTACCTTATATATACCCAAGCTTACCGGACAGGCGGTAGATTATATGTTTGGACCTTCAAAGGTGGATTTTGGCGGAGTTATGTTTATAATAACAAAGATTATGATATTTGTTATTATCACCAGCATCGGCCAGTGGATTATCAATCTGTGCAATAACAAGATGACCTATAATGTAGTAAGAGATATTAGAAATGATGCATTTCATAAGATTCAGGAGATGCCTCTTTCATATCTTGACTCTCATGCATATGGAGAAATAGAAAGTAAGATCATAAATGATGCTGCTCAGTTTGCAGATGGGCTTTTGATGGGATTTACGCAGTTCTTTACAGGTATAGTAACCATTATCGGAACTTTGTTATTTATGCTGACTGTAAATGTTTATATTACAATAGTTGTAGTTGCCATAACGCCTTTATCATTTGTAGTTGCCGGTTTTATTTCAAAGAAAACCTTTACGATGTTCAAAGAACAGTCGATTATACGCGGAGAGCAGACCGGATACATCAATGAAATGATAGAAGGACAGCGAGTGATCAAAGCTTTCGATCAAAAAGAAAAAGTTATAGAAAAATTTGATGTGATAAATGAAAAGCTTAGAGATAAATCGCTTAAAGCAACCTTTTATTCTTCAATTACTAATCCATCAACCAGATTTATAAACAGCCTTGTATATACAGGAGTAGGAGTCTTTGGCGCTCTTAGCGTCGTATCCGGACGTATGAGTGTTGGTCAGCTTACAGCTTTTTTGTCATATTCAAACCAGTATACTAAACCATTTAATGAGATATCAGGCGTTATCACTGAACTTCAGAATGCAATTGCCTGTGCTGCCAGCATATTCAGTTTTATCGAAGAAAAGAGTCAGACACCTGATTCAGAAGATGCTATAGTAAGAGATCACTTTGATGGTGAAGTTAAGATAGAAGGGGTCAGCTTTTCTTATGTAGAAGGTCAGAAACTGATAGAAGATTTCAATCTTGAAGTAAAACCGGGACAAAACGTAGCTATAGTCGGCCCAACAGGGTGCGGCAAGACAACACTTATAAATCTATTGATGAGATTCTATGATATTAGTAAAGGTGCTATTCTTGTCGACGGAACTGATATAAGGGATATTAAGAGAGGATCACTTCGAAATGGATATGGAATGGTCCTTCAGGAAACATGGCTTAAGTCAGGTACAATAAGAGAAAATATAACTATGGGAAATCCTGACATATCAGATGAAGATATGAGAAAAATTGCTAAAGTATGCCATATAGATTCTTTTATCCAGAAACTTCCTAAAAAGTACGATACTATTATTTCAGAAAATGGCGAAGAATTCTCACATGGACAGAGACAGCTTCTGTGTATAGCCAGGGTTATGATGGGAAAGCCTTCTATGATGATATTAGATGAAGCCACATCATCAATTGATACCAGAACTGAAATGAAGATACAGGAAGCTTTCAACGCGATGATGGAAGGCAGGACCAGCTTTGTTGTCGCTCATAGACTTAGTACTATCAGAAATGCAGACATTATTCTTGTTATGAAGAGCGGTAACGTTGTAGAAATGGGAAATCACAAAGAGCTGATGGAAAGAAAAGGCTTCTATTATGACCTTTATATGAGTCAGTTTGTTGGAAAAGCCATCTGATGCTATTTTTTGCTGTATTTTAATGCGGTAAAGTATTGAAAATTATTCGAAATATGAGATAATGGTACATGTAATGCGAACTAAGAAATTCAGAATATCTACAACCAAGTAAAAAAGGAGTTATGGGAAAATGACTTATGAAGAATTGGTAAAAGAGGTAAAGAAGAATTA
>CACZPG010000157.1 GCA_902782965.1 uncultured Lachnospiraceae bacterium | reverse complement strand
TAGTCAATCAGCCAGAATGCATTTTCATCCTCGCTGACACACTTGCTTTCTATCAGTTTCTGCTTAGTGTCTTCATTAAACTTTCTTTTTAAATCTTTGTACTCCAATTGCAAAAGGATCTTATCGCTTGATTCTTTTACAGCCTTTGCATACAGATAAAGTTCCTGCACATTCAGTTTCTTCGAAAAATCTGCAATCTCTTCGCCTTCTAGTTCATTACCCGTTGTGATAATTGGAGATGCAATCTTCTTAAGATACTTTTCACGAAACAATACCTGCTCATCCTCTGCGATCATCTCATGAGCAACGATATCTTCTATTCTGAAAATATGCCATATGGAATATGCAAGAGTTTTACTGTGATAACCTTTTGCTCCCGCAAATGGAAGTTTATAAAAAGCCTTCTCGGGATAGCCTTCTACTATCCAGGTTATCTGTTGAAACAGCTCTTCCCTGAATTTAATCAATTTCTCAATAGCCTCACCAAAAGTGGTTTCTTTTAGCAAAAGCTTTTGTATTTCCTTATTCTTCTCCGCCCAATCCTTATTCATAAATCCATACACCTCCTAAGGATATCATTTATTAAGAACCATACCTTCAGTCGAATCAACAAATCCAAGTTTTTTATACAAAGGACGTCCTTCCTCTGTCGCATCAAGACTGATTTCCGTAACTCCACGTTTCCATGCCTCATCTATCAACATCGATACCATTTTCATTGCAATCCCATGTCTCTGCCATTCCTTCATCGTATATACATTCATAAGATGAGCCCTCTTTCCCGTTTGATGGGAAAAAGTCGGCATGATGTACATGTAGCACATTGACGCACAACCAATTACTCTTTTTCCATCCAGGGCAAGGACAGTGGTATGATCACCTTTTTTAAAGTATTCTATGCTGCTTTCAATAAGATCATTACTGTATTCATAAGTATAATCAAGATCATTTACCACCTTAAGCATTTCAAGACGACTGCTCATCATTTGCTCCATGTCATCGGATGTTGCAATCTTGTAATCAACACCATAAGACAATTGGTCCGGCAAATGATGAAGATACATTTCTATAGCATCAGTGTTTTCCCTTAAAACCTTCATTAGCCCTTTATCCGGATAGGAATGATTATCATGGTAATCTACCTCACCTTCACTCTTAATTTCGAAAGCCAGCTTCTCTTCTTCTGTTGAAAAATCAGCGTTTACGCCTTCCTTATTACCTCTTGCATCCAAACTTATCCACTTGTTAAGACATGCCACAAAAACTGTATTCATAGCATGAATGCAGAACCCTGTATCCGGTGTATCCCCAAGGGTTAAGCGCTGGTAGGAAAAGCCTGCAGGAATACCATTTGCTCGAAGCAATGCTGCCAGAAGATTCGACTTGGCCCAGCAGATTCCTACACCTTCAAGAAGTGTATCGCTTGCAGAAACTGTAACACGTTTGTCTTGTGCATCCCAGGAATGCTTAATTTCATCTCTTACAAAATAGTATGTATTTCTTATAAGTGACAATTCATCCTGTGACTCAGCTTTAAATCTTTCCGCCACGCTTTTGACGCTCGGATTATCATAATCCACATATTCTGTTTTTTCTAAATACTCGTTATACATAACCTTTCACCTTGAAATCTTCCCTTAAACCCCAATATATCATCCACTTTTGTCTGCATCAACATTTCCACTGAAACAAATCTAGATCAACCTTCCCGTCAGAAACTGTGATTCCTTCAGCTTCCAACAATTTTGCCTGTGCTCCCGGTCCGCCGAAGGCAAATTCACCTGCCAACTCTCCCTTCGTATTCACGACACGGAAACATGGAATATTGTCGGGATCCGGGTTCCTGTGAAGGGCGTTGCCAACTGCCCTTGCCATCTTCTTATCGCCGGCGATCTCCGCAACCTGTGCATATGTAGCGACATAACCATAAGGAATCTTTTTCACTGCTTCATATATCCTCTTGGAAGGACAGTCGCTGACCAGATCATAGCTCTCGGCTATCATGAGCCTGATATCTTTGTCAGGAATGCTACCATCCAAAATGATCGTATTCCAATGCTCCTTGTTCTGATGATACCCCGGGATGACCGAATCATAGATAGTTCGCCAGAAATAAGCCTTCTCTGGGTCAACTTTCACATTCAGATTGATAACCCCGTCCTTTTCATACGTCCACAGAAACGCCTTCTTATTCCCCTTGTATCTGACCAGCTGCCAGTTAGTATCATGAAATGGAGCATCCTGATATGTATCAGGGAAAGAAAGGCCGTAGTTTAATGCTTCTTCTCTTGTTTTCATTTTACTCCTTAATCATTTATTCTCGTTCTTATATTTTCATCATCTTCTTTACAGTACCCATTTTATCTCTTATTAATCTCATTATTTTCATCACTTTAAGTAGATTCTATGACATTTCAGAGTGATTTTCTATATATTTTCGCGCTTCAACTCTTCTAAATCTTGATTTTTATATCACTTTAAGTAGGTTCAACAAAATAATACCGAAAAAGGGCAGTTTCCTTACAGAAACCACCCTCTTTACTAACATATTTAATTATTCATTCTCCACTGCCCCAAAATACAATCATATGTCGACATCTTTCAAGCCCAACAAGACGCACGTCTCCACCATCTGGGTATTTGGAAACATGTCTATGCAGCAGCCCTTCACAGGCTCATAGCCGTTTGCTTTAAATATCTCCAGATCTCTGGCGAGGGAGGTCGGCTTACAACTTATGTAAACCATATTGTCGACGCCGTATGAGAGGATTTTTGTAAGCGCCTTAGGATTAACACCGTCACGTGGCGGATCCAGAATAATGAGATCCGGCTTATCTTCCACCTCATCCAGCTTCTTCAATACATCACCGGCAATGAATTCACAATTTGTCAGTTTATTCAGCTTTGCATTTTCACGAGCTGCTTCTACTGCTTCTTCAACTATTTCTATTCCATATACTTTGTCGGCTACGGGTGACATGAGCTGGGCAATGGTGCCTGTTCCGCTGTAGAGATCATAAATGACACCGGTTCTGACTGTTTCCTTGTCTTGAAGGTTTCTGGATTTTCCCGTCTTTTCTGATTCAGCACCTGTCACTTCAGCCTCTGATCCATCTGTTATTCCTTCATCATCTTTCGCTTCTTTTCTTAGCGCTTCAAGGGCGTATTCCCTCACCTTGGAATACAGAACTTCGCTACCCTTTGTATTGGTCTGGAAGAAGGAGAATGGACTTATCTTGAATTTAAGTCCCAATACTTCTTCCATCAGAAAATCTTCTCCATACAGAAGAGTTACTG
>CACZPG010000156.1 GCA_902782965.1 uncultured Lachnospiraceae bacterium | reverse complement strand
TAAACTTTTTCATCTTAGGTAAGGCTTTCTCGTAACCGGTCTCATCCTTATATGCTTTTTTGAGCTGTTCCTGATCCTTATTAAAATTGCCGGTAAGAGACATTCTGTGACGCGCGAAGGTTCTGGCCATCATGGAAGTATATTCATCCTTCTTAACCATCTCTTCACGATTCAGACGGTCCGGATCGGATTCAGCCATTTCCTTGAATTTCTGATTATCCTTTATGTCATCAATCATTTCACGGGTAACGTACTTAAGGGTCATGGTCGCAAAAATTCTATCAACAGCCTTCTCAAAACGTTCCTTACGAAGAGCCTCCCGTTCTAAACGTGCACTCTCCTTATCAGCCTCCAGCTGTTTCTCCTTCTCCCAGGCAAGACGGATACTCTCACTGGTTATACCAACGATAATAGCCATCTTAACAATGCGTTCAAGCTTCTTTCTCTCTTCATCAGTCTTCAGCTTTGCATACTGCTGTTCGAACTCATCCCGAGCCCCCTTAACAGCTGTAGTCTGACTTTCGAGCTTAGCCAGTTCCTTCTTTATCTCAGCAGCCTGTTTCTCATCCTGCTCCAAGTCAAGATTCACATTCAGCTCCATGCGTCTCATTTCCAAATCATTCAGAGTCTGATTCATCTTTTCGATTATTTTCTTTTTCTCTTCAGCCGGACTTCCCATATCTTTTACCCCTCTTTTTACAATACCTGTTATATAGTTATCAGGTGAAATATTTCACCTCGCTAATTATGCTTCAATTACCTTATCAATAATCTTCATTTATATATGCATATCTCAGATGGTCTCTGAATTCACCACCGATAAGTATACTTGCCTTCTCAAAACCCTCATGAAAGAACCCCAGTCTTTCCAATACATGAACAGATTTCTCATTATCTGTCAGTACCCTCGCCTCTATCCTGTGAATATGAGCATTACTTAAGAGATGCTCCATAGAGGCTTTGCAGGCTTCTGTGCAATATCCATGTCCCTGACAGTCTTCATCGATGTTATATCCGAATATCGTACTGGCATAGGGTTCCTTCCGTATCCTGCAGAAGCTCATGGATCCTATCATTACCTCCGGGTCTTCCTTCAGAAAATAATAGTAGTAAGCGGACAGCATCCTGTCCATATTATTAACCTCAAACTGAAGAGCCTTGGTCTGATAATCCAGAGTATAGTAGGAATCTCCCTGGAGTGGTTCATGCTGTTCGAAGAACTGCCGGTTATCCGAATAGTACTTCAGAAGCTGCACAGGTGTAATCGCATATGATGTTCTGATAATAAGTCTGTCTGATTCAAATTCTTTAGTCATGATTCTTCCTTATTTGTACTGAATTTATATTGAATTTGTACTGAATTTGTATTGAATTAATATTGAGTCTCTGCTCATTTATTTCCAGGCTTCACTCCTGATGAAATCTTCAAGGATATCAGCATCGAGTTTACCTTTCTCCGCCATGTCACGAAGTATGTCAAAGGTCTTCTCCACCGGTAGTGGCGGTTTATAAGGTCTGTCCTCTGCTGTCAGGGCATCATATATATCCAGGATAGTAAGAAGTCTGGTTTCCCAGGATATATCATCACCTTTTATTCCTTTTGGATAACCAGTGCCATCCAGAAGTTCATGATGCTTACCTGCCCAGTCCGGCACATCCTTATACGGACCTTCAAGGTTCATTTCCTTAAGCATTTCATAGGTCTTAACCACATGAGACTGCATCATATTTCTTTCTTCAGTTGTGAGAGTACCCTTCTTTACTGTAAGAGCATCTCTGTCATATTCATCAAGGAGAGCTGTATATTCCCCTGAAAGTGTAAGACATTGCAGATCTGCATACTCCATTATTTTTTCACAAGTCTCTTTATCTACAAAATCTCTTTTATTTACATCCAGAATGAATTCGAGGGCTTCTTCCAATCGGAGAATTCTTTCCATGGATTCCGTTTTGTCATATACACTGTCCCTAAATGCTGTTGTTTCTTCTAAAGCTATCTCCGTACCGGGAGATGCTTTCGCCTTTTCAATAAGTATATTGAATCCCGCTTCTTTCTCAGCAATCCTGAGCCGCTCTGACAGTACCGCTATTTCAACTCTGTGTCTGACATCCTTCTCTTTGTCACCAAGTCTCGTAGGCTTATCCATTACCCGACGCGGAATCAGAAGTTTACCTATATCATGCATCCAGACACTTGATATGAATGGGCCTTTTTTATCATTATCAATTCCTCTTCCTTCATTATCGAGATAAGCCAGATACTTCTCCGCATAAGATACCATACTTCTGGTATGATTAGCATTGTAGGGCGTTCTTTCATCGATAGCACGCACCATCGTTTTTACGAATCTGTCTATAAACTCAACAAGCTTCTGGGTCAGGAATTCATTTCTGCTGCCAAGCTCAGACAGCTCAGTGATATCACTGAACATTACAATTGCAGCGATATCATCCTCTCTGTCCCTGAGCGGAGACACAACCAGTCTGAGATTTGTTATCTTATCCGCTTTATAGAAAGGTACTATTCTGCCTATCTTCTCTTTCTTGAAAACAGCATCAATGATACACTCATAGAATTCATCATTTTTCTTATTATCGCTGATTAGTTCTACGAGAGTTTTTCCATATAATGATTTATCACCCAGATCAAGAATATCTGCTGCAAGAGTATTCTCCATACGGATCTTGCCATCGTAACCGATTACGAAGAATCCGTCAGTAGTATTGGACAACAGATGATCAAAAGCAATTCTATCGGACATGACGAAGGATTCCTTTCCTCATGATATAATAATTGTCAGCCGGCAAAGCCATTTCCTATTGACTCATTATGGCATTCCCGGAACCTTAGGCTGCTGAAGCTCTTTATTCTTCTGAGCCTCGTTATTTTTCTGAACTTCCGGCTTCTTCATATTAGCTTCACGCCACTTCTTCATAGCCAGATTACTGCCTTCAGCCTTGATATAATCCTGCTGTGATTTTACAACTTCATCTCTTGTCAGGACGTCTCCGTTTTTCAGCTTCTCATGTCCCTGCTTAACAAGTGTCTGACAGAGCTCACCCTTCTTTATTTCATCAAGTTCTTCCTTCGTAGGCTCTATCGCCTTATTCAATCTTTGCATAGCCTTAGTCAGTGTTTCATCCGGCTTAGCATTGAATTCACCCTTCTTCTTGAGCTGTTCAATACGATTATTGTAGTACAATGTTCTGGCAATAGAATGCTCCATATTATACTTAAGACTTTCCATATTTGCAGGATTAGACTGATCAACCTTTAACATGTCGTCCCTTACTTTTTCTGCAAATTCAGCTTCCTTCTGACATTTCTCGGCCAGTTCCTTCTCCTTCTCCTTCATTTCCTTCTCAAAGGTCTCCTTACGCAAACGCGCTACCGTTTCAAGAAGTTTTTCGGTGCCGGCCAGCTTGGCATTATCCGAAGGGGTTCCACTATATTCCACCTTATACTTATCATTCTTATGTTTCTCATCAAAAGCTTCTTTCTCTTTTTCCTGCCTTTTAACGAGATGCTCACGATATTCCTTACCGGACTTATATAACTTAAGAGAAAGCTTATCATAAACTTCCATTTCTCTTGGAGAAAGATTCTTACGTCCCTCTATCTCCTTCATGAACTGATCGAAGGCTTCAAGATCCTGTGTAAGCTGCTTCTGGGATTTAGATCTTCTAATGGTCCCTGCATTCTCGAATATATCTCTTGCAGCATATTTCATTACATGAACCTGTTCAGCCTGCTTCATTGTTTCTCCATCTTTGAACTCGTGGTCCTTGTAGCCGCGCTTTTCGGAAGCATACTCAGCAGTACCCTGCTCATAAGGACTTACGAAATTCCTATTAGGAACTGCCTCTTCCTTCTCCTGCTGCTCCTTCGCTTCCTTCGCTTTTCTCTCAGCTTCTTTCTTCGCCTCTTCTTCCTTCTTCCGTTCTTCTTCCTTCTTCTTCTCTTCCTCTTTCTTCTTATCCTCTGCTTCTTTCTTCTTTCGGGCTTCTTCGGCGAGAGCTGCCTTCATCTGAGTCTCCTTGGCCTGAAGCTCCTTGCCTTCCTTCTCCAGATCTTCAAATTCCTCTTCCTGAATGATTCCCTGATATAGTTCATCCTCCTGAGCTATTGGCTGATTCTGATTATTCTGAATCTCGCCAATATTAAGATTCCCACCCATATTGATTTCTTCATCAGTAATTATATGCTCATTCTGAGCTGCTTCACCTTCGAAATACAGGTCTTCCTCTTTTAATTCAGGTTCATTCTCCTGACCGTCGAATCTGAAATCTCCACCTAATTCAATGTCTACATCATCTGGTTCCACCACCGGCTGGTTATTCCCATCAACAACAACAGGATCTCCTTCAATTATAAAATCATCATCGATTTCTTCATTCCGAATATTGTTATTTTCATTCTCTTTCATAGTGTAACTCCCTTCCCTGTTTCAATATATCATATGTAATCTCAGAAGTTCCTTAACCCCTCATAAGTCATTATGATGATCATCAGTTTCTTCCGTTATATGTAAAACTTAGCATGGTCATATCATCGAACTGTGGTTCGTCACCTGCAAAAGCATTCACAGTCAGTTTCATTTTCAAGATCATCTGATCATTATCCAGTTCTTTATTATCATTCAGAACTTCGAGAATTCTGGATATTCCGAACCTCTCACCGTCTGATCTCTTGGCTTCATTCAAGCCATCTGTATACAGGAATATTCTGTTCCCCGGTGCCATATCAAATTCATAGCCAATCTGTTTAGCTCCCGGAATGAATCCTACAGCCGGTCCGTGTGGTGTCTTCTCTATCTTGTAAACGCCGTCACTTCCAAGTATTGCCGGATAATCATGTCCTGCATTACATACCTTTACATGGCCATTGATAATATCTATTATTCCAAACCAGACAGTAACAAACATTCCCTGTGGATTCTTCTCAGCGATCAATGCATCGACATATTCAATCATCTCCGCCGGATCACCTCCAAGCCTCGCTCTTGCCTTGATCAGCGTCTTTGCAATAGCCATAAAGAAGGCTGCTCCAACTCCTTTATCTGATACATCTGCAACAAGTATTGCAAGATGAGTATCATCTACCATAAAGAAATCATAGAAGTCTCCACCAACTTCCTTAGCCGGTTTCATGGCTGCACTGACATCAAACTCTTTGTGATTTTCAATAAGCTGATTCTTCTGAGGAAGCATTCCCAGCTGTATCTTGGAAGCGAGGGTAATATCTGCATCAACCCTCTCCTTCTCCTTAGTCATGGTTGTGATATCTTCAATACTCTTTATGGTATCTATTTCCATATTATCGATAGACTCAGCCAGGCTCACTATCTCATTTACCTTACATATATTAGAACCAATAGTCTGAGCCGTTGGCAGTTCCCTGTCCTTGCTGTCTCTGGCAAATCTCTCAGCCTCTTTGGAGATTCTTTCAATAGGCTGAACTACCTGTTTACGAAGAAATCTTGATTCCAGCAGCATAATTATTATAATCAGTATAGCTGCCAGACCTCCGATTCCCTGAACAAAATTCCTTCTCGTATTGGTAAGGCCTTCTGCAAATCTCTGTACACAGAGAATACCGCATATATCACCCTCTTCATTTTTGAGAGGCGCAATCGCTGTAACGTGAGGTTTTCCTTTTCCAAGATTAGTATATCTTTCTACTACTTCGATTTTGGAACCGTGATTATATATTCTTTCATAGGCTTCATAGTATTCTGACGGTGTTTCCACCCTGTAGCCCATATCCCAGGGATCATAACCACTGTTTTTGTTAACGCAGTTGAATACACAGGTGTAATGCTTGAAATCTTCATCCGGAACAATTGCATATATTACAGAAACCCCAATAATATTGCAGACATCACTGATTTCATCCTTTATAAAATTATATGTATACGCATCATCAAAGGTTTCTTCATCCGGTTCAATACCATCTATATTACATTGATTCACGTATTCATTGTAGTTTCTGTATTCCTTCATCTCATCCATGGTTTCCTGGGAATACTGCAGATAATCCGACGGATCAATCCCTGCCATAGTATTGGATGTAACCAGATTAGCTATCCTCTGGACCGAATCATAGTATTCCTTCTCAAAACTACTGGAAAAAGCAAAGTATCCAATAAGAGAAACTGAAACCGCAAATACTATCATGATAATGATAATGGATCCAATTGTCATGGTATATAGACTTGTAAAGAATCTTTTTATAGTTTTCAAGTCATACCTCCGTATGGAAAATGCCACCCATCAGCCACAAATGCAGCCTATCGGTGGCATAACTTTCTTATCGACAGTTACTACTCACAGTAACATTATATATCTAAATGTTTCTTTATTTTGAGGATATTCTTTCCATCCTTGTATTCATATTCAACATCATCCATGGTGTTCTTAACCAGATGAATTCCAAAGCCTCCCGGCCTTTCAAGGAACATTGCTCCGGAAATGTCTGCATCCTCTTTAGCAAGAGGATCGAAAGGTTTTCCGGAATCCATGAACTGGATAGTTACCTCCATCGGAGAATCCTTAACTTCACACTTGATTTCAGCCTTTCCAATATCAGGTCTGTATGCATAGGAAATGATGTTAATGAATATTTCTTCCACTGCAAGACGTATCTGCAGGAGAGGTTTCTTAGGACAGCCAAATGCCATAAGTCTGTCTCTTATGAAATCCTGAACAATATCCATTGCTTCATCAACTGCATCTATGGTTATGGCACTTCCATCCTCACTTATTGAATATTCCGGTTCCTCTTCAGTTCCTCCGATACTGCCCAGGTTGAGCATCTCTTCAATATCTGCCATATGTTTACTCCTCTTACATCTTATTAAAGGCTTTCTTTATTCTTCATCTGTTGTGTCTGAGTCTGAACCCCAGTCCATACTCAGAACCTCAGCAAGTTCATCATCTTCGTCCGAATCTTCTACTTCCACTCCGGCAGCTCTTAGCTTTGCTCTCTCTATTTCTCTGGCAAGCCTTTCATCGTCCTTCTTCTTATGGAATTTCTTCTTTTTCTTTTCTGTCTTCTTCTGTTTCTTTTCTTCTTTTTTCTTTTTGAAGTTTTCTTTCTTCTCTGATATAAAGCTATGAAACTTCTCTATAGAAGTCTTCTCATCCGTTTCGGACCTTTCGGCAAGGTCTTTCATTACCTTCTCGAATTTCCTTACCACAATAGCTATAGCAAGTCCTGCGGTAAGCCATCTCGGGGTAAATGCCTCAAGTTCCAGCTGTCCTTCTTCAGTCCCATGTAATGCCAGCACAACCGGATAGAACACATAGGTTCTTACTATACAACCGGCTGCATTAGGATCACATTTAAAATCTATACCTCGCCCCATAGTTGTCATTCTTTTGCGGGCTCTGTATAAAACCTTCTTATTATCCATCTTTGACTCATAGATATGTTCTCTATGAGCTATACCCCAGAATCTGAGGTTGCTTTCTCCATCTGCGGCTCCCCACATCTGAAATCTGAATTCATCTACAGTAACAAAACGATCATTCTCATTTATTGTTACATGATTAAGCAGCACCTTACGTGCTTCCATAAGTATTGGATTTTCTTTGCTTTTTTTACTTAGCAAATCAATTACCTCTTATCTACGATAATTCTATATATCAGGTGATAATCTACTTACGATGTAAATTATCACCTGATTATGACTATTCAAATAATTCACTATGGCTGATCAGGATTCTGTATAGGTGTTGTCTGTGGAGTAAATCCATCAGAATTCGGAGAAACCGTAACAATTATTACATCCTGTACAGTAGGATCATCCACAAGAGATATTGTAATTCTTACAGTTGCCGTGGTATTTTCATATACTTGTGTATATGGTGGCATTATAACTCTGAATGAATCCTTGTACTTTTCAACATAATTACCCGTTATATCCTGAGGAACATTAAGTCCCAGAGCATCTGCTCCTGAACCGGATGCATTAACCGTAAGTTCTGCTGTTACATTAAATCCAGAAGATGTATTTCCTGTAAGTACAGATCCATTTATCTGATCACCAACTACTGCCGATAATGACATCAGACCATCTGATACATTAGTACCCTTCTCACTATTAAGAGCAACGCTTGTCTTAAGTGTTGATTTGGCAGGTGTAGCAATAGTCTCCGGTCTCTTTGAAGAAGCAGTGATTACTATTGTATCCACCAGACTCGAATCCTCTACAGATGATACCATTATCTTAAATTCTGATTTTTCAGAGCTGCTAGACAAGTCAGGAACTGTAAATGTAAATGAATTTCCTGAAGGACTGATGCTGCTTGATATATCTTTAGTATCCCAGGATTTTCCGCCACGCCAGCTGTTTCCATATGTTGACTGAGTAGCAGAAACTTTATATCCCTGATCAGAATTGTTTACTGTTACATAAACAAGAACATCATCACCATAATATCCAGGTATAAGCAGATTACCCTCTGATACTGTCTTGCTGTCACCACTATTAACAGATACATTGGTCTTAAGTGAAATAACCTTCTTCTTCTTCTCGCTCTTTACACTTATAACAATGGTATCATAAAGATCCGGATCAGCTACTGATGCAACCTTTATCTTATACGTATATGTCTTACCATCACCCTTCTCAGGAACCTTGAATTCAAAGTGATAATCATCACTCTTCTTCGTAGTATCCTTCGTAATATCTGTTTCCTTGTCAGCAACCAAGTATGAATTAACTGTGAAGCCCCTATCAGCTCCTTCTCCCTCCAGAACTACTGATCCATAAATAGTATCTCCATCAGAAGCCCAGAGCTGAGCCATACCGTAATCAACCCTAACAGCCTGCTCATCATTCTTAGCTACTGTAGTAGTCATCTTGATTGCACTGGAATTAGGAACATTTACAAGAATTGTATCCACATATTCCGGAGCATCCTTAACAGATATTTCTATCTTGTAAACTACAACATCATCCGTATTATTTCTCGGTGTCTTAAATGAGAAATAGAAATTATCAGATAATGTTACAGTTTCTTTTGTAACATCCTTTGGAGCATCACCTATCATAAGGGATGCCTTTACTTCGAAGTTAGAAGACTTCTTACCGGCTCTTGCTATAACTGATCCGGAAATCACATCTCCTCTCTCAGCATATATAGTTGCCAGATTGTCCTTTACAGTCTCTTCTGTTCCGTTATTCTTCTTAAATGTTGTACGAAGAGTAACATCCATAAGAGTAAGTGTTCCACCATTATCAAGTCCGTCAAAGGTCTTATTGATGCCCGGTTTCTTGATAATATCATCAACTTCTTCGTCATATCCCATATAGTAACCATAGAAGTCTTTAATGGTCCAGGATTCATTTCTGCTGGCAATGATCTGATTAGCAAGTTTATCAGCCTTGCTGTTTGATGTATCACCTTCAACTGCATCGCCTACAGCATCTGCAACAGTCTGTTCAGTTGACTTATCTGCAACACTTTCAGCAACCTGAGCATCCTCAGCATTAATCTTCACATTTGCATTATATGGAAGAATATCTATACTCCTAATGATTTTATCTTCATTTATGTTATTTAGGAATACCTTAACTGACTGTGTCTCTCCTGAGAAGAACTGCTTCTTCTCACGAACAGTAGTTGTTTCAGTTTCAGTAGAAGCGTTAGCATCACTCTGAGAAGCTTCTTCTTCATCACTGTTGGTTATAGTATATGTTGGTACTCCCTTGGTAGATGAAACAATAGCATTCTTTGCATCACCCTGAATATATTGAGTAATATCCTCATATTCAACATCCGGTACTTCAAGTCCCTTAGAATCATTGTAATGGAATTTCATCCTTACAGACGCCTTGGTTCCCGTGTCCTTCATAGCAGTTGACTCAAGAGTAGTAATCTTCATCTCAAATACTGCCACACTGTCTTCACCAAATGCTGATTCAGAAGTTCTCTTGATATGAGAAACCTTATCAACAAGTGTGAATTCCTTAGCAAATGAAGCATAACTCCTTCTCTTCCTTGAGCTCACTTCCATCTGTGCAGTAACTATATTCATCTTTCGCTCAACTGCATATGTTACAGCTGCAGCACCGGTTATGTTAGCTTCCAGACTTCCGTAGCCGGCTATATGATACTGAGTTATCTCGCTGACGAAAGGAACATCGAAGTCAAGCTCCGCTGAAAGTCCTGCTTCCGTCTTCTTATAACCCTGATCTGTCAGATAGATATATGGCGACTGGTAAGTAGCTCCATCAAGAGACGACTTATAATCGAACGATATCGCCGCATCTACCTTCTCAGCCATAAGTATCTTCTCTTTGCTGCCCGCACCGAAGCCGACGGCAACATGTTCCTCGGTAGCATCCAGGTGGTCTCCCTTGGTATTTCCAAATCCGGTAGCGCCAAGTTCCGCCGAAGCCCCTATGAAATCATAAACATAATTACTTATAACAACACCTTCCCTGACATGCTGTATGATAGCATAATCAAAGGTCATTGAACTCTTACAGTATATCTTGAAATCCGTCGTGCTGACGAAATCCGGTGCGGAAAGATCCTTAGCCATGTACATGCTTCTTCCGCTCGCATCTGTAGTAAGTGTAAGATTCGACTGTGAAAGTGTCTTGTACTGTGAGAATGGTATGTTGTATTTAAGTGTTGCATTTACACTTGCTCCGTTGGAGTTAGTTGAACCAACTTCCGGATATACAAACATATTAATTCTGTCATCTGTCGAATCAGGTAATCTGGATACCGGAGTAGCCCAGTCATCCTCTTCATTCCATATAATTCTGTTAGAATTAAATTCAAATGGTCCTAATGAATTCTTTCCGCCAATGATCCAATGCTGTTCCTTTGGTTCAGTATTGGTACTCATACATACTCTTCTGTAACTGATGTTTCTATAGAACTCATTATTAGTTGTAAGCTGAACGGCGCCATCTTCAATAACCTGAAGTATTGAAATATTCTTTATGCACCAAGCACCGCCTTCTTTACCGAGATTCTGTCCGGTAAATGTAATACTATCTATCGATCTCAGATCCGGTATCGCCGGAAGCAACAGACGGTCAGTATGATTCGGTCGGAACATATATTCCTTGTCCGACATTGTACCAAGCCCGGCTTCCTTAAGAACCTGATATTTCGGATTCGTCTCCGTCTCAATCGATTTAACATTTCTGCCCATGTAATTTCCCATACACTGGACTACATCGATGGTAATTGGTTCCTGAACACCCGTAGATTCTCTTGTGTAAAGAATTTCAGCCTTCATAGAACCTTCGAACTGTGCGAAAGTACCCGACCATGGTTCAGCAGAGATTTCACATACAAGTTTGACATTCTTCTGTCTGTCTGAAACCTTATATATCTTAGATAACTGATTGGCTGTTCTTGCCTTCTGGCCACCCGGCTTAATAGACTCGAGTTCATCATGATAATCGATATCTATCCAGCCTACATCACCGATAATGTATGATGTATAGCAGCCACCGTTATTCTCTTCTGAAACTGTGATCTGCTCTATATTAAGCTTATCAAAAGGTTCTGCATCATCGGAGTTCTGCTCCGGAATGATTCTTACGCCTTTAAGTTCTCCATAATTCTGATTCGTCGCAATGGTGAAGTTCTCTGTATATCCTGATCTGAAACCATCACTTGTAATCTGCTGATTAGCCAGAACGTAACCACTATTACCGTTCTTAAATATCAACTGGAAGTGGAAATAGTTACTTGAGCCTGAATCTCCATTACCGGTATCATGATCTGAATCTTCTGCTACCTTAACTGCGACATCGAATATTTTCCTCTTCTTAAAGAATCCCCAGTTAACCTGAGTCTGATCCCAGGTCATGGAATATCTTACTTCTGAATACTTAGTCGTTCTTACATCAATATTGGTTGTATCTGAAGTAAAGCTGATTCTGTAAGTAGACTGAGGCTTAAGGGTAATATCAGTATTAATTGTTACACCATTATCCTCCTGCTCATCCTCAGGAACTTCTTCCAGAACAGGCTTGCCATTTTCCTCCAGAATTTCGCCTTTTTCATTTGTTTTATAGCGCATCTGCTTCTTCTTCTCACCGGAATTATCCACCGTATTACCTTCTTCATCAGTAATTGTGGAAACCGTTCCCTTGAGGCTGAATACATCTACAGCTACGCAGTTTCTCTCGATCCAATAATTTGTTGAAGCATTATTCTTCCACATCGGGTTATAATAGGCTGCTCTCTTATCATAACTCTCAATATATGCGATAGTTATATTTTTCAAAGTCCAGGAATCTGAACCGACATTTATCTCTATTCCGGTAAAATCCATAAGATTTTCAGCATTGATAATAAATGAAAGAGATCCTCCCGCAACAAGGCCTGTTGCATCAATGTAATTGCCACCATCTACAGTAGGCCACTTACCCATATAATCATTTGCGGCTTCTTTCATTTTATATAAGTTTGTATTATTATCGACTCCTTCAAGATTCCTATATCCGAAGCGTACACTTATATCACTGTTGGAACCGGCACCTTCTATATCACTGGTCTTAACAGTAACAAGGAATTCCTCGCCCTTAGATGGAGTAGCAACTATAGGGCTGCCCGCTTTAAAAGTAGACAGTCTGATAGTATCTGTGGAGTCTGCCACCATCTTTCTACCATCAGATTTGGTAGTTGTATAATACAGCTGCGGATTATCTTCATTCTCAAAAGCATAATATATCGTGGCTCCACTGACTCTTTTACCTTCACTGTCAGTTCCTCCAAGAGTATATGGCATACATCCACCCTTATAGATGGATATTCCTGATAAGTTGATGTAATCTGACGCTGTTGCGCTAAGACTACTTTTCATTTTAGAAGTTGTACTCTTCTCCGTAATATTTCCGGCAGTTTTAATTTCTGATCTTGCCGTATTACCAAGACTGACATTAATATCACTTACAAAACTTGCACATTCCGGAAGAACACCCTGGAAGGCTATAGTATCTCCACGCTGTCCAAATCCCAGAATCCTCTCTTCACCCAGAACCTGTCTGGCCTGAGCATAACTATTTAATACAAACGGAAGAACCACCTTTCGGTTCCATCCATGAATATCCTTATACTGAATCTGAAGAGCAATATCTTCAACAATTCCATTATCACTCTTAAGAGGAGCTCCATCCGTATTTAAGAAACTCTCAAGTCCTCCATTAGCCACATCTGCCAGATCCATTCTGAAGGAATACAATGATTCTTCGCCGGCAAATGATTTCTTCGGCTTTGACGCCACTGCTTCAGTACCGCCACCACTCTTATCACTATTTGTTTCATTTAACTGATCACCTGTTCTCAGAGTGAATTTGCTTGAATCATATTTACCACCTATAACAATAAGGGTATCCATGCCGCCACCATTAAGTGCAGCACTGCTTTTCTTTACAGTATCAGCGATCAGTTCACCTTCGAAATCAAGGAACTGCTGACCGGATATCATTCCGTAATCCTCAAGACCTTTATATTTCTCCATCTTATAAACAGATATTCCCGTACAATTGTAGGTACCACTCTGAAGATAGATATCTATAGCTTCTACTGTAGCCATCTCTGCTTCAGTCTGGAAAGCAAAATCCTGAATAGTCCAGGCACCAAGAACAGGTGCCGAAGCATTCTTAGTCTGACTGTAATGCAGCTCTTCCGCCAATTTAGATCCGTAGGATTTATTATAACTATCCTTATCCGGAGCATAATAACTAAGAAGTGCATTACTTCTTGAAAAGCCATCTACATGAGGGAAAAGAAAATGTGTTCTTGATACACTGTTTGTATCTTTATAATGAATAGCAAAATAGAGGACAGTATCACCTTCTTTGGCACCTGTACAAACTTCGAGAGAATATGTTCTCTCAGGTGCATCAAAAGACTTACGTGATGTCCATTCAGAAAGGTTCTTATAAGCCTCAAACGCCGGTCTTTCAGTATCCTGTGTGACATGATACTGAGGCTCCTCATCAGCATCACTTACTGTTGCAGCAATAACCCCGTTTCCATCAGTAGTGACAGAAACACTATCGCCGGTATCAGAACCTACTGCTGAGGTTCCTTCTCCGGTTCCGAAAGGATCGTTCGGATTATACTCAGCCGCATCAGTGGAAGTTGGCGCCGATGTAACTTCTTTTGAGGAATACTCTTCTTCCGTTGTAGTGGTTTCAGGGTCATCCTCCGGTGCTGCATTAACGCTAAATGCCCCTCCGAAAATATTCGGAAGGTATGTTATGAGCATAAGCGCAATCATCACTCTTGCAATTATTCTATTGGATTTTTCTCGTAACTTCATAATTATGCCTCTCTATTATATCTCTCTCACCATTCGTAGTGACGCATTCTTACTAATGTACTTACGATTATATCCCCCATACAACAACAAAAGCGCAACACAAAGCAAAGAAAATGTAAAAAAGATTATATTTTTCTAAAAATCTTCTTCTGTGAAAAACGCTATTTTACTTAAAACCATAGATAATCTCTACTCTCTGATATTGAGAAGACCTGCAAGTCCGGTCATTTCGAATACTTCCATAACATTCTCATTTACGTTTGTAAGTGAGAGTTTGCCACCATTCTGATTAACTTTAATATACAGATTACGGATAGCACGAAGTCCCGCACTGGATACATACTCCAAATCCTTCATATTGAGAGTAACATTCTTAAATCTGTCAGCTATCTGAACGAAGAGTGCATCCGCATCCTTCGAGGTTCTTGTATCAAGATCGCCTGACATTATAAGTTCGCCTTCATCATCTCTTGCCACTAACTTGATATCCATGTTTTGCCTCCTAGAAAATCAATTAATAATTACTATCTTTTCTTACGCTGCTGTTTGATATATTCGCCAAGCTCCTCGATAGTAACCTCGAGTACTTGTTCGTTCATCTCTTCCATTCTCTCTTCCAGATCCATACTTGCGTATTCATCTGCTGCTTCAGCTAATAATTCAGCAAACAGGAATGGTGCAGGTTCATATTCTTCTGAATCGCTGTCGAAGTCGAAGTCTTCATCCTCATCATCAGAGAATAAGTCCTCATCATCATCTTCGTCTTCATCCTCATCGTCATCAGGTTCATCAGGACTGTAAATATCATCATCCTCATCATCTTCATCCGGAATATAACCTTCATCTTCTTCGTCATCATCAAAGAAGAATTCATCTTCTTCATCCTCATCATCTGAAGTATATCCCTCATCCTCAGACTCATAATCCTCTTCTTCAGATTCATAATCTTCATCGAAGAGTCTTTCTTCTTCATCAATTCCGGAAATAAATTCATCTTCAAGCTCTTCATCAGATGATTCATATGAAGGCTTGGTAAGTTCTTCTTCCTCTTCTTCGGCAGATGGAGCCGATGATACACCCACCTGAGTCGCCGGTGCTGCAGCAACTCCGGCTG
>CACZPG010000155.1 GCA_902782965.1 uncultured Lachnospiraceae bacterium | reverse complement strand
TCAAAGCTTCTCCAGATTATCAACAATCTTCTGTGGTCCGACCATCAGAAGCCTGAGGGTTACGCCCGCCAGGACTGCAGTGATCACAATATAATATACTATTATCGGAAGCTTTATTATTTCATATATAAGAATTCCAAGTATAGAAGCTACTGCGGCACAGAGCATCATTATTGCCATATTGAAGAAGGTGTTCAGATTGCCACGAAGAGCGCTGTACTCATCATCCCATTCCTGGTAAGGAGATACGCTGTCCAGACTCATTCCTATTACTATGGAAATGATATGTGCCAGAAGCATGATCACTGCAAAGATAATGCATTGTGTCACCGGTGCTTTCAGATAAATACACATGATGATATCTGTCAGAAGCAGACAAGGATATGTAAATACTATGCTGACTATTGCCTTAGCTAATATCTGGATCTCATATGGTACCGGAATATACTTGATAAGACTCAGATGCTGTCCTTCTCTTGTAAATGAGGTGGACGCGAGTGAATTAAGAGCTGTCGCAATAAATGCAATGGAAACAACCGCCATGATTATTATCATTTCAGCCCTGTCTTTGCCTTCAGCATACATCTGAAGGAATTCAGCCATACCGCCTTTATTCCTGGTAAAATGGAAAAGCATAGCTGTTCCCACCGGCCAGAGAACATTTATATATGCACAGTTTCCGGAGAAAGCCTTGGTTCTTAGAATAACTCGAACTTCCTTCAGGAAACATGCTTTCAACTGGGAATCCCCAGTAATATCCTTAGCTTTGATTTCAGCCTTCTTGGAGGATCCGAGAGAAGCAGCTGTATATAATCCCTTCTGATAAAGCGCTTTTCCAAGGAAGTAGAGAATTACCAGAAGAAGTATATTTCCTGCTATATAGAGAAGCAGATATAATATGCTGTTTTCACTTATGGCATTAGACAGCCACGGAACGGGAAAGAAAATGATATTAAGAGTTCTCAGGAAGAGATTATTTCCACTTCCAAGAGACTCCACGTAATTCTCCATATTTATTTCGCCGATTCCTCTCAGGGAGAATAGGAATATCCCGGCAAAGATAAGCAGAAATACAGTGGACATCCTGTAGAAAACGCCTGTGCTCTTAACCTTACTGAGACAGGCCATAAGTATCAGACTAAATACTGCACAGTATATCATTGGAACCATAGGAACAAGTGCCGTCCCAAGGACTGCCGAAATAAGTCCAATGGGATTAAGTGCTGTTCCCACACCTACATTTCTTCCTATGGCAAGGAAATATCCAATAAAGACTGAAATCAGTATCATGAATTCCATAACACTCTCTGCAAAGTAAGCAAAGAGAAATTTAGACATCATCAGATGATGTGCCGGAATCGGAAGTGTTACAAAGTGTTCTCTGTCAGATGAAAAGAACAGGATACTGAAAATCACCAGAATTCCGAATATCATAGAAAAGGCTGACAGAATCTGCAATTCAAAAAGCATTCCACCACCGGGGCTTTCCACCTCAAGAAGCGCTTCTGTCATTACATAGCTGATGAATCCAACAATGCCACAGCAGGGAATCATAATTCCCAGCGCAGCAAAAGCCGCCAGAACCTTATATAACGTACTCTCCGGAAGCTTCATTTCAGAATTCTTGGAGAGTACCTTTGCGAGTGAAGTGATGTTTCTTATATTCATAACGATACTACCTTTTATGAGTAAATCTCTATTCTAACGTGCTCCAACCATCTCAATAAATATAACAGACTCCTACTATCTCATTAATCTAACGGTCGCCTACCATCTCAATGAAGATGGCTTCAAGATCCTTACCGGGATGCTGAGCTGTCAGTTCCTCCACAGTTCCCTGATACAGATTCCTGCCATGATTGATAATCATAATACGGTCACAGAGTTTCTCTGCAACTTCAAGAACATGAGTTGAAAAAAGAACCGCATTCCCCTTCTCGGCATGTTCCTTCATCATCTGCTTTAGCTCAAATGCAGCAGTAGGATCCAGGCCCGTCATCGGTTCATCCAGAATCCAGGCAGGAGGATTGTGTACCAGTGCAGCAATAACCATTGTCTTCTGGCGCATACCATGAGAGTATTCTTTCATGGGGCGTCCCAGCGAC
Organism: uncultured Lachnospiraceae bacterium; assembly: GCA_902782965.1. Classification (GTDB taxonomy): domain Bacteria; phylum Bacillota; class Clostridia; order Lachnospirales; family Lachnospiraceae; genus Eubacterium_Q. Next base: position 675 of record CACZPG010000155.1, on the reverse strand, counting down.
TCACGTATTCCAAACCTTTCTGCCAGATCATTTATTCTGTTCTCCCTGTTTTCAACAGGTACTTTATATAGATTGGCTATATAATTAATGTATTCTATTCCGGACAGCTGAAGCAGAATGTCAGGATTATCTGCTACATAAGCGAAGCTTTCCTTGGCCTTGATTGGCTCCTTCACTATGTCGAATCCATTAATCACTGCACTCCCTTCAGTAGGACGAAGTATTCCTGTAAGCATCTTAATGCAGGTGGTCTTTCCTGCTCCGTTCGGTCCCGCAAACCCAACTATTTCTCCGGGTTTTATCTCGAAAGACAGATTATCCACCGCCTTGAAATCTTTCCCGTATACCATTGAAAGATTATTTGCTTTTATCATATTCCCTATTCCTTTTTCACATGCTGTTTATATCTATTTTTCTTTTAGCATCTTATGCAGTCATCATCATAAGTTACTGCTTATCAAAGTAAGCCTTTCCTCTGTCCGGTTTAAAATATGTTCTGATGTATCCGTCTGTAGAAACTACAACGAACTCATTAGTATCCTCCAGGTAGTAACAGTCGTCTCCATCCTCTTCCTCGGTCTTATGAAGAGACTTGGGATTTGTAACTACAGCAGATGCTGCTTTCTCATAAGCTTCTGCGGAATCGAAGCCCATTTCAATACCATGTTTCTGGTA
>CACZPG010000154.1 GCA_902782965.1 uncultured Lachnospiraceae bacterium | reverse complement strand
TTTCTGGGAACCGGAGAAATATAAAACCCCGGTAGACGGGGCTGAAAGTATCGATGAACTGTTTGCAAGAACCGGAGAATTCCTCCGTGAGAAGGTTGATCCGCTGCTGGAACAGGGTAAAGACGTGCTTATAGTTGGACACGGAGCAATGAATTCGAGTATTGTGTGTCAGGTATGGGGAATGCCTGTCAAGGATTTCTGGAGTGCAGGAATAGAGAACTGCAAGCTTATGAAACTAAAGTAACAACATTCTGCTTATTCGAGCGGAAGAATGGTTCCATCGGCAACCGCCTGATTAACCCATAGTTTAAGGGATTCGATTGTTGCAGAAATTTTGTTCAGGTTTTCCTGAATTGCGCAGAAATCCTGTCTTTCATCTTCCTGGATAGTTCCGTCTTCTGCGATTTCCATCAACCGATCTTTCTGAGCGTTAAGAGCACTTAAGGAATTGAGAATACCGAGAGATAGTTCGGCAAGACTGGAGGGCTTGATTTCAGCAACCGTATCCTGACCGATTCTGCATTCATGAGTACAATAATAATTGCAAAGGCTGGGTTTCTTGTATGCCTTCGCCATAGCAACTACATCTGATGGCTGGACTATTGTCCGGTCATTTTCAATTTTGTCTATTCTGCTTTCGGATACATATTCCATGGCTTCACTGGCCTGTGCCCGGGTGAGCCCTGCGTCCTCTCTGCTTGTAAAATATATATTTTTATTCTCTTTGATAGAACGTCTTCCCATTACTTTTTCCTTTCACTCTTTAATCAGCTGATTAATATAAATACCTGTTAATAATCTCATAACTGAAATTTGTTTTCAACTATTCTTTTACTGAATAATAGCAATAATTGATAAACTTTGAGCAATTATTGAATAGTTATATTTGGCTATTATGGTGTAAAATATCATTGAGTTATTTTACTTACATATAAGTGGATATGACAGATTATTAAGTTTGAATGTTGAATTTAAAATTGTGAGGAACATATGAGACTAGCGCTTTTTATCGGTGATGTAATTCAATCATATGAAACAGAAGTTGTTAATGAGCTTAACAGACTGACCAAATCAAAAGGATACAGGCTGGATATTTTTGCAAATTGTTATGTGCCTTCCGGTGACTTCCTCCATATTGAGGGATTGAAGAGGGTTTTCGAATTTCCTGATTTCAGTAAATATAACGGTATCATTTCTGCAGATGATACTCTTCATAATTATAATCTGAACATGGATCTCAGGACGGTTCTGGCAGAGAAGGCCACTTGTCCGGTGGTATGTCTGCGTAATTCTGTGGAAGGCTGTTATAATGTCGGTTTCGACGATTTTACGGAAATGTATAATATGACCAAGCACCTTATTGATGTTCATGGTTGTAAGGATATAGGCTTCGTTACCGGAATCTTCGAACTGGATGATTCAATCAAAAGGCTGGCAGGTTTCAAGGCGGCAATGTATGATTCCGGTCTTGAAGTTAATGAGGGAAATGATATCTTCAACGGCAATTACTGGTCTGACAGAGGAGAAGAAACTGCAGCATATTTTATGAACAGGCCTAACGGACTTCCGGAGGCAATTATATGTTCTAATGATTATATGGCTATTGCACTTATAGCCTCACTTAAGAAGCATGGAATAAGATGTCCGGAAGATGTACTGATTACAGGTCTGGATAATATCCCGGAGGGCAGTGAGAACATTCCGATGCTTACAACTATAGATTTCAATACGAAAGATATGGTTGGTGCGGCTGTAGCACTCATAGAGAGAATGAATCATATTTATGTACCTGAGGCTGATATGCTTGGTAGGAAATTTGATTCCAATTCTAAGAAAATGCTTATAAACGGCAAAGGGATTTACCGTTCCAGCTGTGGCTGTGTAGATGTTAATGATATTCTTGTTCAGAACTACAAGCTGATGAGAAACATCATTGCAGAAGAGTATAATAATGCGTTCCAGTGTGTGAATATGAATATGGATTTCGGTGTGGTTCTGGAATTCGAGGAATGTGTTAAGACAGCTCTTCAGATACTCAAGAAAACCGGAAGGTATAAGAGAGTATATGCTATATTCCGAGACTGTCTCTATGCCGAGGTTGATATAGAGGGTAAGATTCTGATTCATTATAATGAGGAAGAGAAGCGTAACGTATCTTCTGAATATCCGGTATCGAAGGAATTCGAACCGAATCTGGAGGGAGAGAGCAATGTATTCTTCCCGGTTAATTATCAGGATGAACTTTATGGTTATGTAGTAATTCAGCTTCAGGATGATATTGATAAGTATTTCGATGTGGTAACTGCACAGCTTCTTATAGTGGTTGGAAATACACTTAAGAAACTTGAGTTACTGTCCTATCAGGGTGAGCTTAGGGATATTAAGAGACTATATCAGCAGGATCCTCTGACAAATCTATATAACAGAAGGGGCTTCGAGAACAATCTGAGAAAACTGTACCAGTCGGAAATGATTTCGGAAGAAATTGGAGATACTCGTGTCATAGTTTCAAGTATAGATCTGGATGGGCTTAAGCAGATCAATGATAATTTCGGACATTTTGAAGGTGACAGAGCTATTATAGCAATTGCAGAATGTCTGAAGGATAATGTAAGAGAGAATGAATTTGCTGCAAGACTTGGTGGAGATGAATTTTCGGCTATCATCCTCCTTCGAGACGGCGAGAAGGCAGAAGATTTTCGAAGAAGACTGTATGATAGTGTAAAGAAGAAGGCGGAGAAATTCACACAATATCCACTGAGCGTAAGTGTAGGACTTTCGGAAGTAGATTCGTATAGTCAGATAATTGAGAGTATGAAACTTGCAGATGCGGATATGTACAAAGAGAAACAACTGCATCATAATAACAATTAATATGATAACCAAATAAAAGATAGCTGCCTTTGGCGGCATGTACCTGTATAGAGAGTGCCCCGGGCGGCACTCTTTTTGCGTTATGATTTAGATTGGATTTGCAAAAATATAATTAGAATGGTAAAGTATATAAAGCTATTTTGAAGATATTATATGTTTGAAAGTATGAGGAAGTAATGATGTCATACGAGAGTTACAAAAATGTTGAAGATTCCAGGACTGAATGGATGAAATGTATTCAGTACGAAGATATCAATGGTAATAACCGCCTTTTCGGAGGGCGCCTTCTTGAGTGGATGGATGAGGTTGCAGGAATTGCAGCTACGCGTCATTGTGGTGGTTTCGTCACTACAGCAGCCATAGATAATCTTCAGTTTAAGAAAGGTGCATTTCTGAACGATGTTCTGGTCATCACCGCAAAACTTACCCATGTTGGTGTTTCTTCAATGGAAGTCAGAGTAGACGTTTATGTTGAAGAAAGAGAAACCGGTATGAGGAGAGTTATCAACCGCGCGTATTTCACGGAAGTCCATGTAAATGAAGATGGTAAGCCACTTCCGCTAAAGTACGGACTAAATCATAAAACAGAGTCTGAAAAGGCTGAGTGGGAAGGCGCGAAGAAAAGACTTGAGGTAAGACATCAGAGAAGAGTAGAAGGTTTTTAAGTTTTAAGGAGGTTAAGAATGGAACTTAAGAGAAATGAACCAGAAGTAAACAATACTCAGAACCCATATGGC
>CACZPG010000153.1 GCA_902782965.1 uncultured Lachnospiraceae bacterium | reverse complement strand
GTCTTTACGGTAAGAGTGGTGAACTGACAGAGAAACAGTTTGATGAACAGGTTGAAAAGCTTGCAAAAGACGAAGCATTTGTCAAATCTACAGAGTCTATGTTAGATAAGAAACAGCTTTCAGAATTCTGTCTTGATCTGTCAAAGGGTGCTGTAAATGTAATGGAGAAATTCTATGAGGCAAAATCAGCAGTCTTTAATACTACTCAAAAACCTCAAACAAGAGAAGTAAAGAAGCAGGTTGTACATGAGAATAAAAAGGGTATGGCAAAGTCATAAATTATAAGAGGATATGTAATTATGAAAGAAGTTGAGAAAGATATATTAACCATTGATGATAGAATTGAACGAACAAATTTAACGAACAGAGTGCAGAGTTCTATTTCTGATAAGTTATGGTTCAATATCGCATATCATGCAAGGGGAAATGCTATTACAGATGCCAAAGGTGTAAGTTCATTAAATAAGAGCTTTTACTTCATAAAGTATTAAGAATTAGTATACAATTTCATAAATATTAGGGTTCATAATTCGGTACATAAAATAAAACAAAGGAGGCCGAAATTATGAACCCTTATTTAATGATTAGTTATATTGGAAATGGTAATACAGGAATGGATGTTGATTGTGCCGGATGTATCGGTGGTTTTTGTGAGATTGATGATTTCGAAGAGGAATATGATTTCGGAATCTTCGAGAACCTGGATATCAATCAGATAAAAGAAGCATTACTTCAGAAAATTACTGAGATAATAATACTGTTTAAAAGAAAAATTAATCACTAATACAAGAAATCTTGACAAAAGCACGCGCCTCGCGCGGAGAGTGTCGCAAATGACACTCTTTTTTGTTTGTTTTGCACAAATGAATTTGTGCAAAATGTATAGAAAAAAATAAAATTGTGTTGCGCTTTTGTGGATATATCGGGTGTATTATCAGATTAACAAGAAACAAAACAGGTGACAGGTGAAGCTGTCTACCCTTATATACAATCCTACGAAGGGAGGACTGGTTATGAATACTATAATTAATAATATCACATCATTTATCAGCAATATTTCTTCTGATAAGATAAATGGATTAATAAATAACAAGATTACATACAGTGTAATAATCGCAGTGATTGCAGTAGTGATAGGAATTGCAATCTTCAAGAGACTCCTTAATCTCAGTGTTCGTGTTCTTATGGGAGTTCTCCTGATAGCATTTGTCCTCTTTGTAGGACCTAGGATCAACGTATTTATATTAAATAAGCTTGAAGCTTACGGATTCCACGGAATAATTGAGACGAAGCTCAGTGAAATAATCGATGGAGATATCGAAGCTAAGGTTATCAGAGATTACAAGATGGAGACAGGTCAGGATATAGATATTAATAACCGGGCGCTCATTGAAGAACTTAAAGCCGAAGCTTTCAAGGTTAATCCGGAAATGAATGATGAATTAAATCTTATTGCGAATGCCGGATTTCCTAAGATAGTAACTAAGACTATTCTTCTTAATATCAAAGATCCCGGAAGCCCAACAATAGTCGCAACCAGTTTTCCGGAGTATACTGCAAAATTCCTGATTCTCAGGATGGTTACCCTGTTATCATATCTGATAGCATTTCTGGTAGCGTGCGAACTCTTCAAGGAGCCGGGTTCAAAGTACGGCAAGCACTATTTGACTTAATTGTGAAATAATAAAAATAATTTTGAAAAGAAAATAATTAATAAAATTATGTAAGATAAGAAAAAAATTAAAAAAATTATTGACAAATCATTTTGAATGAGTATAATTTGGAATCATAAAAGGAAATAAAAAAGACAAAGGCGTCTTAGAGAATAATCTCTGAGGCGCTTTTTCTGTTTTAAAAAAGAATTTAACGAAGAGGAGAGAAAGCAATGGAAAAAGTAAATGTCCCTGAACTCTATGGATCGCTGGTATTTAATGACAAGGTTATGAGATCAAGACTTTCGGATGATGTATATGCATCACTCAGAAAGACTATTGATGAAAATGAAAGACTTGATGAAGCAGTTGCAGATGCAGTTGCAGAGGAAATGAAGAACTGGGCTCTTGAGAACGGAGCTACACATTTCACTCACTGGTTCCAGCCACTTACCGGAGTTACAGCTGAGAAGCATGACAGTTTCATTTCTCCATCACCTGATGGCGGAGTACTCATGGAGTTCTCAGGTAAGGAACTTATTAAGGGTGAGCCTGATGCCTCATCCTTCCCATCCGGAGGACTGAGAGCTACTTTCGAGGCAAGAGGTTATACAGCATGGGATCCTACATCTTATGCATTTATAAAAGATCATACCCTTTGCATTCCAACGGCTTTCTGTTCCTATTCCGGTGAAGCGCTGGATAAGAAAACCCCGCTGCTTAGATCTATGCAGGCTATTAACAGACAGGCTAAGAGAGTTCTGAAGCTTTTTGGAAATGATGATGTTAAGTATGTAAGAACAAGTGTTGGACCTGAGCAGGAGTACTTCCTGGTAGATCAGGAAGTGTTCAATAAGCGTCCGGATCTTATTTACACCGGTAGAACACTTTTCGGTGCTATGCCTCCAAGAGGTCAGGAAATGGATGATCATTATTTCGGAGTTATCAAGCCTCGTGTAAATGAATTCATGGAAGACCTGAACAACGAACTCTGGAAACTGGGAATTCTTGCTAAGACAGAGCATAATGAGGTTGCTCCGGCACAGCATGAGCTGGCACCTATTTATTCGACAACAAATGTTGCAACTGATTCTAACCAGCTGACAATGGAGATAATGAAGAAGGTTGCTTCACGTCATGGTATGGTATGTCTTCTTCATGAGAAGCCTTTCGCAGGAGTTAATGGTTCAGGTAAGCATAATAACTGGTCCATCGGAACTGATACAGGAATGAACCTTCTGTCACCTGGAAAGACACCATATGAGAATGCACAGTTCTTATTATTCCTCTGTGCAGTAATTCAGGCAGTAGATGATTATCAGGATCTTCTTCGTCTGTCAGTTGCTACAGCAGGTAATGATCACAGACTTGGAGCTAATGAAGCACCTCCGGCTATCATCTCAGTATTCCTTGGTGATGAGCTGACAGCAATCCTTGATGCAATCAAGAATGATAAGCCATACGAAGGAACAGAAGATGTTGTTATGAAGCTTGGAGTTCACTCACTTCCAAGATTCAGCCGTGATACAACCGATAGAAACAGAACATCACCATTTGCTTTCACAGGAAATAAATTCGAGTTCAGATCACTGGGTTCATCAAACAGTATCGCCTGCTGCAATATTATGCTGAATGCATCAGTTGCAGAGAGTCTGAAGCAGTATGCTGATGAGCTTGAGAAAGCAGAAGATTTCGAAGCAGCACTTCATGCACTCATTAAGAGAGTTATCACAGAGCATCAGAGAATTCTCTTCGACGGAAACGGATACGGAGAGGAATGGATCAAGGAAGCTACTGAAGTCAGAGGTCTCTCTAATCTCAAAACTACAGCAGATGCAATGCCTCATCTCCTTGATGAGAAGAATAAGAAGATGCTCATGGAGCATAAGGTATTTACAGAGGCAGAGCTTCAGTCAAGATGTGAGATCATGCTTGAGAACTATGTAAAGACAGTTAATATCGAGGCTCTTACAATGGTTGATATGGTTCGTAAGAACTATCTGCCTGCAATTGAGGGATACCTCTTCAAGCTTGCTCAGACAACATCACTGATGAGACAGGTAAGTGATAAGGTTAAGTGCAATTACGAAGTTTCTACAATCGAGAGACTTTCAGAGCTTACAGATCATATACTTGAGTCAGTTAAGGCTCTTGAGGATGCTATCGCAACACTTAAGGATCTTCCTGATATCTTCAAGTCATCAGAATTTGTAAGAGATACACTTCTTCCTACAATGGAATCACTCAGAGCTTATGTTGATGAAGCTGAGATGCTTACATCACAGAAGGATTGGCCATTCCCAAGCTATGG
>CACZPG010000152.1 GCA_902782965.1 uncultured Lachnospiraceae bacterium | reverse complement strand
CTCTGTCTCTACACCTTTGTCAAATCCCTCAAGTGAAGGATCCATCTCATATTTATACAGATCCTCAAATGATGGATTGTGGATAATCTCAGTTGTACCAGTGATGCCATACTTTGTTAAATCAACATTTGCCATTTTATTTTCCTCCTGATATATATTTTATTTTTGTTCTTAAATATTTATCCGATAATTGTTACGTCAATATTATAAGAGCGCCGGTGAAAGTTAAGAAACACTAACACCAACGCTCTTTAGTATAAATATTTGCAAATAATAAGTCAAGGGAGTATTGAAGAAATCTCCAAATTACTATCTGTTCTCCAAAATATATTCATCCACCACGGTTTTCAGATTACTGAACTGGCAGGGGCCACAGGAGAGAATAGCCTTATGGTATTCCTTAACGTCAAATTTTGATCCAAGCTGTTCTTCAGCATATTTCCGAAGCTCTTCCATTTCATAATAGGAAACAGAATAGCTCAGGTATACTCCCGGATCCCCGATGATCGTAGTATACACTTCATCTGCGGCATCTGAAGAATAGCCGCTTTTTACCAGATAATTCTTCGTGTCTTCTCTGGACCAGCCTTCATAATTAACTCCCATATCTATACGGCCATACAGAAGATATCCCAGATCAGAATTAATCTGCGAAATCTTAGCCAATGTCGACGCATACTCTGATCCACCAAAATCACATTTATCTAAAGTACTATAGCTGGAATAAACTGCCCATCCCTCCATATATCCGAGGTTACTCTGAATAGCACGTACCGGAGACGGATTAGTGGACTGGAAGTAATTATTCTGATACATGTGTCCGGGACAGCCTTCATGAGCAAGTGTAACCCACATGTCTGTAGGATGCGCCCCATTAACATATATAAGATTATTGTCTTCATCATCTATCGGAGGCGACATATAATATGCAAGTACGCCATCCATAATAGTCTCAAGAGGTTTGCTGAGATATTTTGCCTTATAATTAATCTTATCCAGATCCGGGAAATCTTCCATGCAATTATCGAAGATATAATCTACCAGCTCTGATGCTTTCATATTATCGTATTTCTTATATAAAGTACCGTAGTTCTTAGTGAAATATTCATAGGCTTCGGAATTCGAAGCGGCCAGAACAGATAATTCGAGTATTTTGTTTTTCTGACGTTCATCCATCAGCTGAATCTCTTCACTTACAGTTTTGGAAGAACCTGAGAATATAGGAAACAGATAATCTGCATAATAGTCCTTGCCGCCCTCGTAATTACAGATACCTTTATCATTGGTAGCTGTGCCCTTCAGCTCTTTAATAGCTTTCTTCAGATCCTCAAAGGCCGGAATAGCACTGTTGATCACTGCTTCCCTGTCACTTTCTTTGAAGGACTCCTTTTCTTCTGCTGTCAGAAAATCCAGTCCATCAATAGCATCGTCAAAGGTCTGAATCAGGAAATGATTCTCCTTATCTGCAATAAAATCGTCACACTGTTTGATCACCACATCGGCCACTTCATCTGCCATGAAATAACCTGCATCAGACTTCTCATATTCAAACTTTATAAGAGTATCGAAATATTCTTTCATCTGATTCATCAGATTAATATACAGTTCAACATCAGATTTATTATCAAATCTGAAATCAGTAAAATTAGTCGGAAGATTTGCCTGAACACCTCTCATTGGAGAGAATGGCTCATAGAAATATTTGTTATCAAACATATGAAGAGTAATTCCATATTCCGTCTTCATACATTCATATGTAAATCTCTCTTCTTTAGTAAGTGGCTCGTTCTCGAAACTTGTCAGTTTCTTATAGAATTCCTCTTCTTCTTTCTTCTGTTTGGCAACAGCAGCATCATCTGCCGAAGCATCACCAAGAGTAGCCTTGGGAGCTTCTATACCATAAGTACTGCCATCCTTAATCGTATAATGATAGGAAAGACTGTCGGAGGTAACGGCTTTCTTAAAGTAGTCCTTCATCAGGGCTTCAAACTCTTCATTGTCCTCATCAGCATAATTTACAATTCCACCGGATGGAAGCTGTGGATTCAGAGGATCACTGGAGGATGCATAGTCATCTTCAGAACTACCCGGAGCTAATCCCGGAATAGTATCATCCGCCTTCTGCATATTATCCAGCTGATAAAGTCCGCGTCCGTATTTATACGAAAAAGTATCGCCACAGCCCAACAGAGAGAACGACAACACTGTTATTAATGATGCGGCAATCAGTTTTTTTATTCTTTTTGTTTTCCCTTTATTTATACATTTATTTAAATTTGTATTTATATTTGAATTAGTTTTATCTCTTTTCATAATTATGCCTTATAGTGTTTTAGCTTTAAGATTATTTTGACGCAAGATACATTTCTGCGATTCGTATATCCTCCGGGGTAGTTACCTTTATATTCTCATAACTGCCCTCTATCATTTTAGAGTGAACATCCATATATCTTTCAACGATCATGGTATCATCAGTAATATCTCTGTCCCCGCTGAGTCTGAGTCTTTCATAGGCTTCCAGAAGAAGTGCTCTGTCAAAGGTCTGCGGAGTCTGAATCTGATACACCCGGCTTCTGTCCGGAGTCTCGATTCCGAATTCATTTTCATCTACAATCTTGATAGTATCCTTCACGGGCATTGCCACTGTGCAGGCTTTATAACGTCTCGCCCCGGAAATAGAATCAAGTATCATACGGTTGGTCACACAGGGTCTGGCGCAGTCATGAATCATGATGATCTTATTTCTCTTATCACACGCCCTGATACCCTTACTCACGGATTCGAATCTCTCTCTTCCACCGGGTACCACCTTCCGTACCTTGTGAAATCCAAACCTATCCACTATTTCCTCTTTTACATAATCGATATCCTTCGGCCTGGTTACAAGAATTATCTCGTCAACCACACTTGCATCAAATACCTTGAGGCTGTAGTAGAGAAGCGGTTTTCCGTTTATTTCAATATATTGTTTAGCTTTATCTGATTTCATACGGCTTCCGGAACCAGCCGCAAGGATTATTGCACTTACCATTTATCTCTCCCCGATTTTCAGATTCGGTACTGCATTTAAATATAAATCTGCACGTCTGCCTGCCATGAATTCAAAGTAGCCTGCGGATGCTATCATTGCTCCATTGTCGGTACAATATATCAGCTCAGGGCATCTAAATGACAGCCCTGCCTTCTCTGCTCTTTCCTTCATAGTATTTCTGAGAAGTGAGTTAGCAGCCACACCCCCCGCAAGAGCAACCGTCTTCAAACCATAATCAATGGCCGCCTTAATAGTATGATCTGCAAGTACATCGATAACTGCCTGCTGGAAAGAAGCAGCTACATCAGCCTTATTAATTTCCAGCCCCTTCATTTCGGCACCATTCAGATAATTCAGAACCGAAGATTTAATTCCACTGAAAGAGAAATCGTAAGGCGAATCACCTACACTTGCTCTTGGAAATTCTATAGCCTGCGGATTACCTTCTCTGGCAAGCTTATCCACCTTCGGACCTCCGGGATATCCAAGACCGATGGCACGGGCTACCTTATCGAAAGCTTCTCCCGCTGCATCATCATGGGTTCTGCCGATTATAGTGAATTTATCATAATCATCTACACGAACTATGTGAGAATGACCTCCGGATGCTACAAGGCACATATATGGAGGAGTCAGACTTCTGTCATCTGAAGAAGCAGAAGCTTCAGATAAATAATTCGCACAAATGTGACCTTCGATATGATTCACTCCCACAAGAGGAATGTTCTTGGCATAAGCGAGAGCCTTGGCTGTACTTACACCTATAAGGAGCGGTCCCACCAGACCGGGACCATAGGTTACAGCAATCGCATCTATATCCTCCCAGCCAAGCTCAGCATCAGAAAGAGCCTTCTTAATAACCTGATTGATCTTCAGTACATGCTCTCTTGACGCAATCTCCGGAACTACACCACCATACAGGGTATGTGTGGGAATCTGCGTATATATTACATTTGAAAGAACCTCTCTGCCGTCTGCGACAACCGCTGCTGCCGTTTCATCACAGGAGGTTTCTATCCCAAGTATTCTTACCATTTCTTCCTCTCTTTTCACAGTAACTTAATCTATGAATTTTAACTCCACAGTTCTCCGGTCTTTACAGATAATTGTCTGAGGGAATATTTTCCTTACTTCATCTGTATACTGTTCAGGCTTTATCATGGAAGGAGAATAATGCGTCAGCCATAGCTCCTTAGGCTGTGCCTTCGCTGCTATTTCGGCAGCCTCATACATCGTCATATGTTTCTTATCTCTGGCTTTTGTAATAGACTCTTCGTCCTTTTCACCATACATTCCTTCACAGATAAATATATCAGCACCGGCAGCCTCTTCTTCTATCTTTGCAGTAGGTCTGGTATCAGTGGAATAAGTAATCTTCAGACCTTTTCGTGCAGGCCCCATTACCATATCGCCTGTATATACCTTTCCTTCGAATTCTACATCCTCACCATGCTGGAGCCTGTTCCATAAATTCACCGGAAGTCCCAGAGCTTTCGCTGCCTCCGCATCGAACTTGCCTGCTCTGTCAAGTTCAAAGGAATAACCATAGCACAACATATTATGATTAACCTTAAAGGCCTTGATCCGGAGCCCCACCAGTTCCAGGGTCTGTTCCTGCAGTGAATCATCCAGCTCGATAAACTTAAGTTCAAAGGGAAGTCTCGGAGCGATAACGCAGAGCGATCTGACCACATGCTCGATTCCTTTCGGTCCCACAATGGTTACCGGCTCAAGTCTCTCTGCATTTCCCATGGCAAGCAACATTCCCGGCAGACCACTTATATGATCTGCATGAAAATGTGTAATAAGTATTACATCTATAGGATTGAAACTCCAGCCTCTGCGTCTCACCTGTATCTGAGTTGCTTCACCGCAGTCAACAAGAACGCTGCTGCCTCCGTAACGAAGCATCAGCGAGGTAAGTGCTCTGTATGGAAGCGGCATCATACCGCCTGTTCCCAGTAAACAAACGTCAATCATCTTTTCTCTTTCTTTTCTGATTTATTTAGAATTCCAGTTGGAAAATTAATGCATCATCTTCGGGATTATGATAATAGTTTTCTCTTACAAATATATCTTTAAATCCAAAGGCTTTATACAGCTTTACCGCAGCTATATTGTGAGCCCGAACCTCCAGCGAAACTCGTTCTGCTTCAAAATCTGTAAGTTCCTCCAGCATATCGGTCATCAGACTTCTTGCAATTCCCTGACGTCTCATGCTCTTATCAACGGCGATTCTAAGCAGCTCTGCCTCTCCCTGAACCTCGGAGTAGATGAGATATCCTACAACTTTTCCATCTCTTTTCTCCACCAGCAGATGATTATAATCATATTCAAATGTGTCTGCAAGCATCTCTTCGCTCCAGGCATCAGAGAAATACTTCTCTTCAAGCCTTGCAATTTCCCGATATAAAACTGCCATAACTTATATCCCTTACTAATTCTTTTCCGAGCGAACTCTTTCTGCCTGTGATTTTCTCAGATATTCCGGTGCAAAATCATCGGCATCTATAAAACGTTTTTCCTTATATAACATTTCACCATAAGCTGCTATGCTGGCTGCCCTCTGTCTGTTCATGGAAGCCGGCGCCAGCTTACAAGGAATCTTTATCTCGTCCCATATTATATCTGCATATATAGGAACACCGTCTCCCAGAAATGTAACCTGAGTATTGGGGGACGATTCCTTTTGACTCAATTTATCTTCCGATAGCTGGTTTATTTTCTGAATCAGCTCATGTATATCCATGGGCTGCTGATCCATAATAACTTCTATGCCTCCCAGAACCTGATAGAGTCCTGTATAAACCTGGTTACGTCTTGCGTCCATGATAGGGCAGATCAGTCCTTCGGTTCCCCACATATTAAAGGCAAGTCCTTCACAGGTATTAACCGGAATAATAGGCTTATCTATTGACATGGCCAGTCCCTTGGCGGTAGCCGCTCCTATTCTAAGACCGGTAAATGAACCCGGTCCGGCTGCAATTGCTATAGCATCCAGCTCTTCCAGTTTGGTCTCCGAGGTTTTCACTATCTCATCTATCATGGGAAGCAGAGTCTCTGAATGAGTCCTCTTATGATTCATTGTGTATTCAGCTATTAACACGTCATCCTGCACGATGGCAACAGAGGCTACCATGCCGGAGCTGTCTATTCCAAGTATCTTCATTTATATAGTTACCTTTTTACTTATTTCACATAGTGATTCTTCTGTAATCGAACCCTTTTTCAACATCTTTCTCGATTGTAATCCAGACAGCCGTTTCCGGAATCTCTTCCCTTACAAGCTCAGCCCACTCGACCAGTGCTACCCCGTCGCCTCCGACATATTCGTAGAAACCGGTTTCCTCAAGTTCATCCACATCACCGATTCTATACACATCGTAGTGATAAAGCGGCAGTCTTCCTTCAGTATATTCCTGAAGTATAGTAAATGTAGGACTGGACATAGGCTCCGTCACACCGACACCGGCACCAAAGCCCTGAGCAAAAACGGTTTTCCCTACTCCGAGATCACCGCTCAGACAGAAAATCTGACCGGGCTCAGCCTTTTCGCCCAAAGCCTTTGCAAATTTATATGTGTCCTCACGACTAAAAGATTCAAATATTTCATTTTCAGAAACTATGCTCATATCACTTATTCTTTCCTTATCTCAAATGAGTCAGAATAAATCGTCTTCATTAACTCACTTATATATTCAGAGTGATGTCTCTCTCTGCTGCTTCATACTGTCTGTACTTTACTCCGGTCATATCGAACATCTTCTTTGAAGCAATTGTACTGTCAGTATTAGCATATTTATCAGACATATAGATTATTTCCTTGATTCCGCTCTGAATGATAGCCTTGGCACACTCATTACAAGGGAAAAGTGTTACATATACTTTAGCTCCCTTCATGGAACCGGTTCCACGATAATTTAGAATTGCATTTAACTCTGCATGACACACGAATATGTATTTGGTGTCCAGCGCAGCTCCATCTCTTCCCCAGGGCATATCATCATCATCACAACCCTCAGGCATTCCGTTATAACCTACAGACAGGATTCTGTTATCCTCTCCAACTATGCAGGCTCCAACCTGAGTACTGGGATCCTTGCTTCTGTGTGCTGACAACTGGGCTATTCCCATAAAATACTGATCCCAGCTGATATAATCTGTTCTTTTGTAATCGATCTTCTTTGGCATTTCAATTCCCCTCTCACATTATAAATCTGAATCGAAGCTGATAGCTTCACCCTCATTAATTACTTCTGACCTTCTATCAATATTTATTCATTCTCAGCGTAAGCAGACTGCTCCTCTGTTACGACATCTGCCATAGCTTCCTGATATATTGACTTAAGTGCTGCAGCAGACTCCTGAAGTTTTACAAGCTCATCTACGGAAAGCTTGATAGGAACCAGAGTCTCCACTCCGCTCTTTCCTACGACAGCCGGCATAGACAGACTGACACCTTCTATTCCGAAGTCCCCATGAAGAGTTACAGAAACAGGAAGTATAGACTCCTCATTTCTGATGATTGCTTCACATATACGTCTCACAGCCATTGCTATTCCATAATAGGTAGCCTGCTTCTTCTCTATAATCGTATAAGCACTGTTCTTAACATCATCTGCTATTTTCTGCATGGATTCTCTATGAGTGAAATGGCCTCTCAGCTCACAGAAGTCATTGATAGGAACTCCGGAGACATTTGCACTGCTCCAGGCTACAATCTCACTGTCACCATGCTCTCCAACAATAAATGCATGAATACTTCTGCTGTCCACACCCAGATGTTCACCTAACAGATACTTAAGTCTGGCTGTATCAAGAACCGTACCCGAACCAATAACTCTGGACTCAGGAAAACCGGTCAGTTTCTGAGCGACAGTTGTAAGTATATCAACAGGATTAGCTACTATAAGAAGAATACCCTCAAATCCGCTATCCCTTATCTGAGGCATTATGGATTTGAATATATTTACGTTCTTCTTAACCAGATCAAGCCTTGTTTCACCGGGCTTCTGAGCTGCACCTGCGCTGACTATTACTATTGAGGCATCAGCTATATCGCTATAATCACCTGCGTATATATCCATTGGCTTGGCAAAAGGAAGTCCGTGACTTATATCAAGAGCTTCACCCTCAGCCTTTTCCTTGTTAGCATCAATAAGTACCATTTCTCTGAAAAGACCGCTTTCCATAAGAGCGAAACAAGAAGCCGCTCCAACGAAACCACAACCTATCATAGCAACCTTGGAAGTTTTAATTTTCATACGTCCTCCTTACCAAATTACATCCGTATATTACATTATTTTATTGATACGGTTATCATAAATATCTATAAGTATCTGTAACTTTCAATATTCTACAATATACATATGTTCATTTCAAGAGTACAACATCGTTTCCCATTATACAATGTGGGTGCCAAAAGAACCTTTCGACACCCACATCACACCCCATCAGCGCCTTGAGAAATCTTATTCCGGTATCAATACAACATCCTTTTCGGTCTCGACCTCTTTTACATTAGTGAAGGCACCATATAAATCATTTCCTTCATAGTAAATCTTAGGAAAAACATAAATTGTATTCTTATCAGGTTTACCACTAAGTAATTCCTGATAACTTTTATCTATCTGTTCCTGTATTACACCATCATAATCTCTTACAAAATGGAAATTACTAACCGTCATTCCTCTATCCATTGCTAATTTAGTGTAACCAGCAACTTCATCGAAAATAACGTCAGAATTATAATAATAATACCAGTCAAAATAAAACATATACTGAATATGCTTTATATTACTTAAGTCATATAAATTCAAAGTATCCGCAGGATATTCCCGGTTTTCTATATTTTTAATTATACCTGTGCTTTTATAATAGGAACTAAATTCAAACAGATGAACAGCCAGCATTAATACCAATATAAACGGATAGCTCTTACTTAGTATTCTGCCTGAATAAACAATAGCAATATAGATGATCAGATACATGACAGGCCACATGAATCTGCCGCAATTTCTAAACAGATCCCAGGAATACTTCT
>CACZPG010000151.1 GCA_902782965.1 uncultured Lachnospiraceae bacterium | reverse complement strand
TATCTATCCTGTCATCAAACATCATGCCACCTTTAGGACCGTCATAGAAGAAATGAATGTCCGAACCGGCACTCATGGGAACTCCCAGCTCCTTCGCATAGCAGTATGCCAGAGCGTTCATGTTATCATCATTTGCCGCATTATATATTTCCACTCCATCCGTAACTGAAGGAGTAAGGTTGATGGTATTGATATAATATCTCTCTCTGAAGGGATGAGCCTGAATCATTATTCCACCGCCCTGATGAACCAATTCATACACCTCCCGGCGGGATTTACTCATAATATCCTCGTTATCCAGGAGCCAATTCTTATCCACTCCGTAAATCAGATATTCATCACAATCAAAATTATATTCAATTCCGAACATGACATTAAAATCAGTTCCTTCAGCAGCATTTCTGGCATCTTCATAACCACTTACATACTGATCAACTCTCTTCTTCCAGGAAATATCTACCGGAACCGAGCTGTTTCCATTAAAGAAATGATCTGTTATTATCATTCCGGCGAAGCCTTCCTGCTGCATATATTCAATATATTCTCTTCCCTGAACTCTTCCGCATTTACTAGCCTGACTCGTGTGCGAATGAGTTTCATAAATATAAGACATCTATCTTATAATCCTTCCATTATCTGCTGATATCTGCTGATTCCTAGTGTATATCTATATGAGTTACTGTTCAAGGCAGACCTTGGTAACATATTCCATCAGTTTCTGCTTATCATTCATGGAGGGTTCTTCGAGAACCTTATCCAGAAGTTCTCTGAGAATTCTTCCCATATCCGGTCCCGGTTTTATACCCATTTCAATAAGGTCTTTTCCACTGACTGCCAGATCACCAATCGAAAGCGCATTTCCTTCTCTCATGATCTCATCATGATAACCTACTATCTGCTCAAGGATTCTCATACTTGCATCCAGATTATAATTACTTTGTCCGCTGATATCCGCCTTTCTTATCTGAACATAGGAATCGAAATAATCCTCACCCATCTGACTCAGCATTTTTCTGACAGATTTCACGGAAATGTCTCCCTTAATACCATAGTCATGCCAGAATACTATTTTCTTAACATCCCGGATTGTATCATTATCCATACGCAATCTTCTCAGAACTCCATCGGCAATCTTCTCGCTGATCACGCTATGACCTTTGAAATGATCCCGTCCGGAAGCATCTGTGGTTCTGGATTCGACCTTTCCTGTATCATGAAGAAGCGCTGCATACCTCATAACCTTAGTTGCCGGAACATTCTTTATCACCTCAACAGTATGTCTCCCAACATCATAAATGTGATAAGGAGTATTCTGAGGCGTCTCGATCATCCTATCAAATTCCGGAAGAACAATGGCCGTTATCCCCATCTCATACATATCCAGTATCTTCTCCGGATGTCCTGATACCAGAAGCTTCGTCAGTTCCGTCTCTATCCTCTCGGCACTGACATTCTTTAGATCCAGGGCATGCTTCTCAGCCGCGTCTCTTGTGGCTTCATCTATAGAGAAATCAAGCTGAGCAGCAAAACGTACTGCTCTCATTATTCTGAGAGCATCCTCATCAAACCTTTCATCAGGATTACCAACGCATCTGATAATCCCGTTCTCCAGATCCTCTGTTCCTCCATATAGATCAACCACACCTGTTTCATCATTGTATGCCATTGCATTGATAGTGAAATCTCTTCTCAGAAGATCTTCAGACAGTTCTCTGGTAAAAGTAACACCGTCAGGACGACGATGATCCGAATATTCTCCATCGATTCTGAAGGTAGTAACCTCATAACCCTCTTTTCCAAGAAGTACAGTCACCGTACCATGCTTGATACCTGTATCCACAGTTCTCCTGAAAACAGCTTTAATCTCCTGAGGAGTAGCGGAGGTTGTAATGTCCCAGTCATTAGGCACACGGCCAAGGAGGCTGTCTCTTACACAGCCTCCTACAGCATAGGCTTCATAGCCCTCTTTATTCAATTTCTCAATTATTTGTTTTACATTCCCCGGAAGGTTTATCTGCATTATTATTTCTCCAATTGTTTTGCCACTTCTTTAAGATTCTGAATAATTGGAAGGTGCTGAGGACATACGCCCTCACACTGACCACATCCGATACAGTCACTGGCCTTACCATGTTTTCCGGCAAGGGTATCGTAGTTCGAGTAACTGATGGTCCAGCCCTTCTTCTCCATATCTTCTCTCATATATTCATTATACAGAGAGAAATATTCAGGAATACATATCTTCATCGGACAGCCGTCTGTACAGTAATGACAGGCTGTGCAAGGTATTGCTATCTGAGAATTAATTATATCAGCCACTTCAAAGCAGGCCTTCTTCTCCTCATCGCTGAGCGGCACGAAATTCTTCATATATCCTATATTATCTTCCATCTGAGCCATACTGCTCATTCCCGAAAGAACTACCATTACATTATCAAGACTGGCAGCAAATCTGATAGCCCAGCTTGGGATCGACATTTTATGATCTAGACTTGTCAGAATGTCCTTGGCATCCTCAGGCATATTTGCAAGAGTACCGCCCTTAACCGGCTCCATTACAATAACAGGTTTATTATGCTTCGTCGCCACCTCATAGCAGGCTCTGGACTGAATCCACTCACTTTCCCAGTCAAGATAATTAATCTGAAGTTGAACGAATTCCATCTCAGGATATTTCGTAAGAATCTGCTCCAGCAGTTCGGGAGTATCATGGAATGAAAATCCCACATGCTTTATAAGTCCTTCAGCCTTCTTCTGAAGAGCCCAGTTAAAGCAGTCATATTTCTCGTAAATATCGTATAGTCCACCTTCAATACCATGAATAAGATAATAATCGAAATAACCGGCACCGGTCTTCTCCAGCTGAGTATTAAAAATCTTGTCTCTGTCTTCAAAGGAACTGATAAATCCACCATGAAGCTTCGTCGCAAGCGTAAAGCTATCTCTCGGGTGTCTCTTTACCAGTGCTTCTCCTGTGACATTTTCACTTGAAAATCCACAATACATCCAGGCTGTATCAAAATAGGTGAATCCATTCTCCAGAAAGAGATCAACCATTTCCTTAACCTGTTCAACATCAATGTCCGCGGGATTCCCCGTACCCTTCTGAGGAAGTCGCATTAACCCAAATCCCAATTTCTTCTCAGGTCTAAAATCCATAATCAGCTACCTCCTTGATATAACAAAACTATTTGTAGTCTACCATCAAAATATGAATACCCCCTCTATACATACTTAGTAGTACTGCATATACGAAAGCATTTCCAAATACGCATCATATATTTACATACGTTAGATTAATATTTTGCTTTAATTAACTCTTTATATTGCTCTCTTTTTTCAACAGGTATTTCCAAACAATCCATTGCTTTATCAATGTCGAAATCCAGAGATTTCATAATACTTATAATATTTTTAATTGTATTCTGCTCAACACCGGCTTCAAAAGCTTCTTCTCTATTAACCTTTATATCCATGTCATAGTCATATTCTGCAGTCAAGAAACTCATTACTTCATCACCTGCCTCTGTCAAATATTCTTTTAAAACGTTTCGTTTGATACAATTCTCAATTGCAATCCTTGCAGGATTTTCATATCCCTTCTCTTTACAGAGTTCATATTCTTCTATAAATTCACAGTACTCCTTTAAAATCGGACATCTTTCAAGAATATCTATATGATCTGTAGTCTCCGACGAATTATCATTTCCTTTAGGTCTGATATTATATACCTTGACCTTTACTTCTATAGGTATCTCGTTTTTCTTTACAAGAAATGCATCTGACAGAAATAATGTACTCTCTCTGGGATATGGTTCCTTCCCATTATAGAACACATATATCTCTGGTTCCGGAATTTTAACGAGTGTTTTTCTATACCGAAGTGTTTTTTCTACAACCTTCTCATATAGTCTGCCCATATACATTAGTGATCTAAGCGGCATGTTTGGATTAATGGTACTTTGATGTTCTACAAGGATCATTAACTTCCCATCCACCATAAAGGATACATCATTTTTGATGGAGCGATATATCGAGTCATCTATCTCGATATGCTCTATCCTTTTCGGATCAGAAATGTTGGTTCCTTCTATTCCATTATATAGTTCCAATGCATACTCCTTTGCATGAGAACAATTCTGGAACAGGTCTGTAAATACACTGCTTTTGATTTTTCTGTTTATTTGTGACATCTTCTTTTCTCCTTCCTTTCTAACCTTTCAGGTTATCTGCGAGTACTTAAGAAAGGATAAGTAATGTCACGTCAGCCATCATTCACGACAAAAACAAACCTGATAAATACTATCAGATAACCATCTACTGATGGTCGTTATTTGTCTATATCGGGATTATAGTAACGGCCGATTATTTAATTGTTTCACGATGTTAACTGTATTAAAACACTTATATGTTTTGGGAGTCAAGACATTATTTTCATAGTCAGAAAAATAGAAATAAGTATAATATAAAAACAATTTATTACATAAGAAAAAGTGAGTCAAAAGCCCCCTCCTCTTTGACTCACCTTTTCATATATTATTTATCTACGGAGGATATTACTACCTTTCCATCTACAACTTCAACCTTAACACGGTTGGAATCGATTCCGACTGCTTCTCTCAGTTCTGCAGAAAGACGAACACGTCCTGCCTTATCAAGGATGGAATACTCTTCGTGGGAATCTGCCTCAGAAGATGTAAGTCCTTCACCTGCTGTCATTGTAAAGTCTGCAGATTCTCCACTGGTTACTGCACTAAGAAGTGATTCGCCTGCTTCGATCTTCTTTCTATATTCTTCCTTGAGGACTCTCTCCGAACTGATCTTTCCGTCCGAAATCATAACCACTCGGTCAACTCTGTCAGCAAGGCTGATATCATGCGTAACTATTATGATAGTGATTCCCAGCTTACGGTTTATCTCTCTGAAAAGGTCCTGAAGCATTACAGAGGTCTTTTTATCTACCGCTCCTGTAGGCTCATCCATAAGCAGCAGCTCTGGCTCATTTACAAGGGCAGTTGCTATAGCAACTCTCTGCTGCTCACCACCGGAAAGCATGGAAGGAAATCTGTTTGCCTTATCTGCAAGTCCAACTGCATCAAGCAGCTTAAGAGCGCGCTCTCTTTTCTCCTTTTTAGACATCTTAGCAAAAAGCAGTGGCATCTCAACATTCTGGACAGCTGTCAGATAATTCAGGATGTTATCTGTAGTCTTCTGCCATACGAAACCTATATGCTCATTTCTGTACTTAGCCAGCTCCTTATCATTCAGCTCGTTAAGATTCACTCCATCATAAGCAACATAGCCTGCACTAGGTCTATCCAGACATCCTAAGAGATTCAGAAGAGTCGACTTTCCACTTCCGGACTTTCCGATAATGGCCATAAGTTCACCCTTCTGAATCTCCAGGTCCAAACCCTGAAGAGCCATAACCTCGATGCCCTCCGACTTATATATCCGCACCAAGCTATCACACTTTATGTATGGCTCCTTCTCGACTTCTTTATCCTCAGCAAGCTTTACGCTTTCATTCTCATTACTGTCAGAAGAATTCACATCCATTTCTGCATTCATATTTAATTCTGTATTTTCCTGCATATTATCCATGCTATTCCTCATTTCTTTATGTATACAATTATAGACGTTGTCCCGCGGTGAGTTTTTTGCTTCGCTGTCACGAATTGTTTGTCTGAGAGGACATCGCTTTCGCTCGG
>CACZPG010000150.1 GCA_902782965.1 uncultured Lachnospiraceae bacterium | reverse complement strand
GGACGACACCTCCTGGAAGAAATAGAAAAGTGCTATCCCGGAAAACGATATGAACTGTTTACAAGTACGAGAAGTATTGATAATATTTCTCTATATCAAAAATGCGGTTATACAATATTCAATAATAAAGTTATTAGTGACGAGCTGGAGTTCGTGTACTTGGAAAAAAGAAAGGTAGAAAAGATATGAGTAATATCGAAGAAAATGTAGCAGGAAGATTTGGTGAGTTCGGTGGACAGTATGTTCCTGAAACACTGATGAATGAAATTCACAAATTGGAAAAGGCGTATGAGCATTATAAGAATGATCCGGATTTCGTAGCTGAGCTGGATAAGCTTAATCGTGAATATGCAGGAAGACCTTCCCTTCTGTATTATGCAGAGAAAATGACGAAGGATCTGGGTGGTGCGAAAATATACCTTAAGAGAGAGGATCTGAATCATACAGGTTCTCATAAGATTAATAATGTTCTCGGACAGGTGCTTCTTGCCAAGAAAATGGGTAAGACCAGAGTCATAGCAGAAACAGGAGCCGGCCAGCATGGAGTGGCAACTGCAACAGCTGCTGCGCTGATGGATATGGAATGTGAGATATTCATGGGAGAAGAGGATACCATCAGACAGGCTCTGAACGTATTCAGAATGGAACTTCTCGGTGCAAAGGTTCATGCGGTAAAGACAGGAACCAGAGTTCTGAAAGATGCTGTTAATGAGGCGATGCGTGAATGGGTCAGCAGAGTTGATGATACTCTGTATGTACTGGGTTCTGTAATGGGACCTCATCCTTTTCCTACTATTGTAAGAGACTTTCAGTCTGTTATCAGTAAGGAAAGCCGTGCACAGATACTGGAAGCTGAGGGTAAACTCCCTGATGTGGTTATCGCCTGTGTAGGAGGCGGCAGCAATGCTATCGGTTCCTTCTATGAATATATCAAGGATGAAGGCGTAAGACTTATCGGCTGTGAGGCTGCCGGACTTGGAGTGGATAATCCCAAGAATGCTGCCACTATGGCCAATGGAACTAAGGGAATATTCCATGGAATGAAATCTCTCTTCTGTCAGGATGAATATGGCCAGATTGCGCCGGTTTATTCAATTTCAGCAGGACTTGATTATCCGGGAATCGGACCTGAGCATGCACACCTTGCAGAAATAGGAAGAGCTGAGTATGTTCCGATTACGGATGAGGAAGCTGTAAGAGCTTTCGAATATCTCTCGAGAACAGAAGGAATTATACCGGCTATCGAAAGTAGCCATGCCGTAGCTCATGTATTGAAGATTGCTCCTGAGATGCCTAAGGACAGTATCATTGTCTGCACTATTTCAGGACGTGGAGATAAGGATGTGGCTGCTATAGCCCGTTATCGTGGAGTGGACATCTACGAATAAGAATGTGACAGGAGATATTAATATGAGTAGAATATATAAAGCATTTGAGAACAAAAAAGCATTTATTGCATTTCTTACTGCCGGAGACCCGGATTATGAAGCAAGTCTGAATAATTTCCGTGCGGTAATAGAGGCCGGTGCCTCCCTTATTGAAGTAGGTATTCCTTTCTCGGATCCTATTGCTGAAGGTCCGGTGATACAGGAAGCAGATATCAGGGCTCTGGCATCAGGTATGACAACCGATAAGGCTTTTCAGCTGGTAAAAGATATCAGAAAGGATTATGATGTTCCGATAGTATTTATGACCTATGCTAATCCGGTTTATCATTACGGAACGGAGAGATTCTTTAAGAATGCTTCTGAAGCCGGTGCTGACGGAATAATTGTTCCTGATTGTCCTTTCGAGGAAAGACATGAATTCGATGAAACGGCTGAGAAATATGGCATGGATTACATTTCCATGATTGCTCCTACCAGTGAGGACAGAATCAAGACTATCGCTTCACAGGCCAAGGGATTCATTTATGTAGTTTCCTCTCTTGGAGTTACTGGTGTCAGAAGTGAGATTAAGACTGATCTTGAATCCATAATCAGCCTTATAAAAGAGTCTACGGATACACCTGCTGCTATCGGATTCGGAATCAGTACTCCGGAGCAGGCTGCGAAAATGTCTAAGATTGCAGATGGCGTAATCGTCGGATCTGCTATGGTACGAATAGTTGCAGAACATGGCTCGGGTGCACCTGATAAACTTAAATCTTATGTAGAAGAAATGACTTCAGCAAAAAATCTTTCTTGACTTTTAAAAATAAAGTAATATACTAAGATTAGTTTAGATAATTAATATATTTATATGAAGCAAGGGCGCTTCGGGTTCTGTACCCGAAGTGCCTCATTTTGTTAGTGGGAGGTAAAAATGGCTAAGTTTATTTTCGTAACAGGCGGTGTTGTATCGGGGTTAGGAAAAGGTATTACAGCGGCTTCTCTCGGAAGACTTCTGAAGGCGAGAGGACTGAAGGTGGCAGCGCAGAAGCTGGATCCTTATATTAATGTAGACCCGGGCACAATGAGCCCTTATCAGCATGGAGAGGTATATGTAACTGAAGATGGAGCAGAGACTGATCTTGATCTGGGACATTATGAGAGATTTATTGATGAAGATCTGAATAAATATTCGAATCTTACTTCCGGTAAGGTGTATTGGAATGTGCTGAATAAGGAACGTCAGGGAAAATATCTGGGTTCAACAGTCCAGGTTATTCCGCATATAACCAATGAGATCAAAGAATTCGTATATAGAGTGGGAAATGAGACAGATGCGGATGTTGTAATTACGGAAATAGGTGGAACTATCGGTGATATCGAGTCACAGCCGTTTATTGAAGCAGTGAGACAGATTTCTCTTGAGGTACCTCCGGAAGACAGTCTTTTCATACACGTTACACTGGTTCCTTTCCTTCATGGATCTGATGAGCATAAATCTAAACCTACCCAGCACTCAGTTAAAGAGCTTCAGGGAATGGGTGTGCGTCCTGATATTATTGTTCTCAGATGTGATGAACCTCTTGAGCCTGCTATTTTCAGAAAGATATCAATGTTCTGTAATGTTAAGGAAGATTGTGTTATAGAGAACAGGACTCTTCCAAGTCTGTATGAGGCACCTCTTATGCTTGAGGATGCAGGACTTGCAAATGTAGTCTGCAGAGAGCTGGGTCTGAATACCCAGGAGCCGGATCTGGCAGAGTGGAGAAATCTCGTTAAGAATATTGAGAATACCGATCGTGAGATAACTATCGGTCTTGTTGGAAAATATATACAGCTTCATGATGCATATCTTTCAGTTGCGGAAGCTCTTCATCATGCCGGTTTCGGACTTGGCGTTGATGTCAAAATTGACTGGATCGATTCTGAAGAGCTGGATAAATCAAATGTCGGTGTCCGTCTTGGAAATCTTAATGGAATTATCGTTCCGGGCGGTTTCGGTGACAGAGGAATTGAGGGAATGATCCTGGCAGCACAGTTTGCACGTGAGAATAAGATACCATATTTCGGAATATGTCTCGGAATGCAGATCGCTGTAATAGAATATGCAAGAAACGTTGCCGGATTAAAGGATGCCTGCTCAGGAGAGTTCCACGATGCAACGGATACCAAGGTAATAGATTTTATGCCTGGACAGTCAGACAGTGTGGACAAGGGTGGAACTTTGAGACTCGGAAGTTATCCTTGTGTTGTTGAACCTGATACCATTATGGAGAAATGTTATTTCCTGAATTATGGAAAAACCATGATCAGTGAAAACTCTGAGAATAAAGAAGACAGCTGTGTAATTAATGAGAGACACAGACACAGATATGAGTTTAATAATTCCTACAGGGATATTCTGACAGAGGCCGGCCTCATCATTTCAGGTCAGTCGCCGGATGGTAATCTGGTTGAAACCGTAGAGATTAAGGATCATCCTTTCTATCTGGGGGTTCAGTTCCATCCTGAGTTTAAATCCAGACCAAACAGACCACATCCGATATTCCATGAGTTTATTAAGAATGCAATTGATAAATAAAGGGAAAGAGTATTGGCTCTATGTTATAATGTGAAGGAAAAAAGTAAGTTATGCCAGAAAGGAACAAATATGAATTATTCAGAATCAGAAGTAATTGAATATATTGAGGAGGAAGATGCTAAGTTTATACGTCTTGCTTTTCGTGATGCATTTGGAGTACAGAAGAATATCTCCATTATGCCGGGAGAGATACATAAGGCCTTCAAGGAAGGGATTCCAATCAATGCCCGTGTTATAAGAGGATTCGACGGAAGCTCTGAATCAACTCTGTATCTCAAACCGGATCCATCTACTATATCGGTTCTTCCCTGGAGACCGGATTCCGGCCGTGTTCTGAGAATGTTCTGTGATGTGTGTGATTCTGAGGGAAAGCCCTTCGAAGCAGATACAAGAAATATTCTGAAGAAGGCCGTTGAAGCAGCTGATGCAGCCGGGATTGAGTTCAGATTCGGATCTGAAATGGAATTCTATCTTTTTAAGACCGATGATGAAGCCAGACCTACCAAGATTCCGTATGACGAGGCAGGATACATGGATATTGCTCCTCTTGACAGAGGGGAGAACATTCGTAGAGAAATATGTCTTATTATAGAAGAAATGGGATTATCTCCGGAAAGATCACATCATGAAAGAGGTCCGGGACAGAATGAGATAGATTTTCATTATGGTAAGCCACTTAAGGCTGCAGACCAGATAACAACGATGAAAATGGTTGTATCTACAGTAGCAGACAGAAACGGTCTCTATGCTGATTTCTCACCTATGCCTCTTGCGGATAAACCGGGAAATGGATATCACATTAATATATTTGCTCATGATAATGAAGGAAACGATGTGGTTAAATACGCTGCAGCCGGAATTCTTTCCAAAATCAAGGATATAACAATCTTTCTTAACCCTACAGATGCGTCTTATAACCGACTTGGAAACAGTACGGCACCGGACAAGGTTAACTGGTCAAGAAATGGTGGCTCAGAGCTTATGTTTATAGATGAAGTCGGTGGCAAAACCAGGGTTGAACTCCGTTCACCGGATGCTCTCAGTAATCCATATCTTGTTAATGCGCTTCTGATATATGCGGGACTTTACGGTATTGAGAATAAGATCAGTCTTCCGGAGGAGTTTTCACAGGAAAGCATTATGCTTCCAAAGTCAAGAAAAGAAGCGAAGAATATGGCGGCTAACAGTGAATTTATAAGGGGTATTCTGCCTTCAGGTATTATTGATAAATATATTTCCTAATGTTTGAGAATCGGTATGAAAGAAAGAACTGTAAAAAGATATTCGGTACTTATTGTATCGTCATCAGAACAATTTAATATGATGACCAGAAAAGTTCTTCCTGACAGAAGATTCGATGTTATTGAAGTAAGAAAGAGTGCTTCTTCAGCAAGAAGGGAGCTTCTTGTCAGAGAGTATGATATAGTTATAATCAATGCTCCGCTTCAGGATGGGATGGGGACTGATTTTGCCATGGATCTGGCTGAGAGACATAGTGCCGGAATTATTTTTGCTGTTCCGGCAGAAGTGTACAGCAACATGGACGCGCATCTCATAGAATATGGAATATTCACTATTCCCAAACCTATGAAGAGAGAAGAACTCGAAAGAATGATCCGTCTGCTTATTGCCATGAATGACAGACTGCGAAATGTCCAGAGAAAGCTTAAGACACTGAATGACAAGATGGAGGAGCTTAAGCTGGTCAGTCGTGCTAAGATAATGCTGGTGGAACGGGGAATGAGTGAGAAAGAAGCTCATGAACATATTATCCGTGAGGCCATGAATAAAGGACTTACTAAAAGACAAGTCGCTGAAACAATCATTGATGAATGATTTGCAAGACTCAGAGAATTCTGTTGACAAGTACTGTAATTAAATGATAGTATTCATTAAAACCGTAGATGAAGAGCAAGTAGGCAGGACCTCCTTTATTACAGAGAACCGCAGCAGGTGAGAGTGCGGTATTAAGTGTTATGCTGAATGGGACTTCAGAGGTTAAACTGAATAAATAAGTGGGTGTAGAAATACACCAAGCCGGGTGGCACCGCAGGTTTTGAATATTAACCTGTCCCAGCAGTAACTACTGTTATGGGACAGGTTTTTTGTATTCTGACAATATCTGTCCCGGAAAAGAATTAAGAAACTATATAAGAAGTATTTAATTAGGAGGACAAAGATATGTCAGATGAAAACAAGATTCCTTACAAAATCTATTTAAATGAGAATGAGATGCCAAAGGCATGGTATAATCTCAGAGCTGATATGAAGAATAAGCCGGCACCGCTGCTTAATCCGGGAACCGGTAAGCCACTTACAGCTGAAGAGCTGTCACCGATTTTCTGTGAGGAGCTGGTTCAGCAGGAGCTGGATGATACTACACCATATATCGATATTCCTGATGAAATCAGAGAATTCTACAAGATGTACAGACCATCACCACTGGTAAGAGCTTACTGCCTTGAGAAGAAGCTCGATACACCGGCTAAGATATACTATAAGTTCGAAGGAAATAATACAAGTGGAAGCCACAAGCTTAATTCTGCAATTGCTCAGGCTTACTATGCTAAGAAGCAGGGACTTAAGGGTGTTACCACAGAGACCGGAGCCGGTCAGTGGGGAACAGCACTTTCAATGGCCTGTTCATACTTTGACCTTGACTGCAAGGTATATATGGTAAAGGTTTCTTATGAGCAGAAGCCTTTCAGAAGAGAGGTTATGAGAACTTACGGAGCAAGCGTAACACCTTCTCCATCAGAAACAACAGAAGTAGGTAAGAAGATCCTTGCTGAGCATCCTGGAACAACAGGAAGTCTTGGATGTGCCATTTCTGAAGCTGTTGAAGTTGCTACAAAGAATCCGGGTTACAGATATGTTCTCGGAAGTGTGCTTAACCAGGTACTCCTTCATCAGTCAGTTATCGGTCTTGAGACTAAGGCTGCTCTTGATAAATATGGTATTAAGCCGGATGTGATCATAGGATGTGCCGGTGGTGGATCAAATCTCGGCGGACTTATAGCTCCATTTATGGGTGAGAAGCTGAGAGGTGAGGCTGATTACAGAATTATAGCTGTTGAGCCTGCATCATGCCCAAGCTTCACACGTGGTACTTATGCATATGATTTCTGCGATACAGGTATGATCTGTCCACTTGCAAAGATGTATACTCTTGGAAGCAGCTTCATTCCATCCGCTAACCATGCAGGAGGACTCAGATTCCACGGAATGAGCTCAACTCTTTCACAGCTTTATCATGATGGATACATGGAGGCTACAAGTGTAGAACAGACTTCAGTATTCGAAGCTGCTGAGCAGTTTGCAAGAGTTGAAGGTATCCTTCCTGCTCCTGAAAGCTCACATGCTATCCGTGTTGCAATTGATGAAGCTCTCAAGTGCAAAGAGACAGGCGAAGAGAAGACTATCGTATTCGGTCTTACAGGAACTGGTTACTTCGACATGGTTGCATATGAGAAGTATAATAATGGTGAGATGGGCGATTATATCCCTACAGATGAAGAGATAGCTGCATCCATCGCTAAGCTTCCAAAGGTTGAGGGCTAATCCGTTAATCCGGAAGAAATAACTCTATAGATATTTATTTACCGCAGGACTGATCATTTTGGTTCTGCGGTTTTTTATATAATAGGAAACTGCGTTCCCTATTATATAAAAAACGCTCCGCTAAGGATGCGTCTCGGCGCGATAGGTAGATAGTT
>CACZPG010000149.1 GCA_902782965.1 uncultured Lachnospiraceae bacterium | reverse complement strand
CCTGTGCTCTCTAACCTTGTATACGGATATCATGAGTGTGATAAGAAGAAATGCGGCAAACGTATTGGGATACTGAAATGTCCCTGACACTCTTCCTGACACACTGAAGAACTGCCGAAGAGGTTTTATAAGATATAGGATAAATGCAAGCGCAGTCATAATAGTACCGATCAGTGGAAGAAGATTGACAATTACCTTCTTCTCTATTTCCGCAGTATCCATATAAACCCAAAAAAGAAATACCGGCAGGAACTTAACTGCTCCCATAACCGACATTCCTCTGTCTATTCCCCAGGCAGATACTAAAAGGTACAAAACACAGATCATCATCAAAGCAAGTGAATAGAAAGATATATTTATCTTTAATTCCTTCTTCTTAATGGCCGTGAATACTATCGCTGCCACAAGCATAATACTTACAATTGAAGAACTGTATATAAAGAATCCTCCTGCCAGTATCAGTGCTATTCCAAGGATACTTAATGTAATTATTAATGTTGATCTGGTATACATATTCTAACTATATCTCCGGCTGTTTCAGCTATATGTGTAGCACCGGCATCCTCCAGTTCCTTAAGATTTCCATACCCATATAGTACGCCGATTGAATCTATATCATTTGCAACGGCGCCCTCAATATCATAAAATCTGTCTCCGATCATCACAAAGTCTGAGACTGTATATGAATCATTTCTATTCTCTGACTCCCCGGCCTCAGAGATTGCTCTTGCAACCAGCTCTGCCTTGGAATAACTTTTGTCTCCCAGATCCGGGCCGATAATAGCTTCGAAATATTTCATGATATCAAAATGTTCGACTATCTTTCTTGCAAAAACAGCGGGCTTTGAGGTTACCACATACAACCTGCAGCCATTATCCTTCAGAGACTTAAGAGCATTCTCAATACCCTCATAAAGCGGAGCATTAAACATTTCCCCTTCATTATATCTTTCTCTGTAAAATCTGGCCGCCTTCTCAGCATCCTCATCAGACATACCATAGAAATCCTTAAAAGCAAGAATCAATGGCGGGCCGATGAATCTCTTAACACTTTGGGGATCATCCACTTCTATCCCCATACTATTCAACGCATATATTATTGAATTTATTATTCCGAACTCTGACTGGGTCAGTGTTCCATCCAGATCAAAGAATATATATTTGTACAAGTTCTCTTTCCTTCCCGTATTATTAGTTTATGTCTATATTTCAAATTTATACACACCTAAACCATTTCTTATATTAATTCCATGTTTAAAGAAATTAACATGTACATCAAGCTTGCCGTTGGAATTACGAATTATCTTCATTCCTTCTATTTCAGTATTTGCTTTATCAGAAACACCTATTTTGATATTTCTGTCTATAAATTTTTCTTCGTATTTGTCCTCCTGCACAGCTTTCCCATTAGCAGTCACCTTGTATTTTATAGCATAAATTCCGGCTCCTCTGTTAAAGTAACCGCCACATACATAAATGGTGTTATCTATAGCCTGAAAGCTTTGAATACTTATACAAGGAACAAGATTAGTTCTAAGATTTGCCTTCTGCCATTTAGCAGCTTTCGCTATATTATATTTCTTATTGTTTCCTACTTTATCAAGGGCTTTGTTAAGTTTCTTAAAATCATATGCCACATAATTAACACAGGTATAACAGCCTACTCGGAATACTATCTGATTATTCTTCTTATCAATAGAAACATCAACACGTTCAAGTGTCGGATTCCATTCATATTTAGCTGCCTTACCGTTAATTACATTTGTCTTAATAAAATTATTAATTGTAATCTTCTTCTTGATAACCATTTTACCGTCTTCTATAGCCATGGTTAATCGAACGATATCTCTGCCATAACCTTCCTTGCAGGGATTGTTGCTGACCCAGACATGGTATATCTCTTCAGATTTCTTAGGTTGGGAAATTTCAATAACATCACTATGTCCATATTTCTTGAGAAGCAATGAATCCAGAAGCTGTGCTTCAGCATCAGGACCCGGCTCAGACGGTCTGGAACAGAGAGAAATGAGTGTATCTCCTTTTCCGTCTGCAGAGTCAGAAATGGATGTGCCCAGCACATATTTACCATCAGGTGTGTATGCAAAATTCTGGAAAGTATGCTGAATCTGAAGATTCTTAAAGGTGAATTGCTTTCCGGCCTCAACATCAGAAGCTGAGATTTTGATAGTTTTAGTCTTTGCCTGCGAACCAAATGTTGCAGATGAAATGATCACAGCAAAAATAAGAATAACTGAAATCAGTACCTTTTGTCTTTTAATTATTTTATTATTCATAAGCAATACCTCGTAAATACTACATTATACATTATCAGCTTTAAAATTCGAAAGATCTGACTACTATTTCATTCAGATATATTTATTATTCTATCACATATACATAAGAAAAAAAACCTTCGATACATCGTATCGAAGGTACTTGTGGACGCTCGGGGACTCGAACCCAGGACCGTCCGGTTATGAGCCGGATGCTCTAACCAACTGAGCTAAGCGTCCCTGTTCACATATGAATTTAAT
>CACZPG010000148.1 GCA_902782965.1 uncultured Lachnospiraceae bacterium | reverse complement strand
TTCCTCGTATGAAAAAATGTGGGGGAAGGTATAGAATCCTTCATTTGGAACATCTTTAATATAACAATTAATTATGAAGAACTTTTGATATAATTGTGAAGAATTGATGAAGTCTTATCATCAATTTATAATCAACCCATTTTTTACTTGACAAACGTGTAGAATTCATTATTCTGATCCTCACATCTGAGCTGGAACGCATATCGCTGGATTCTTTCCTCTTTATCCTGCATAGGGTCATAATATCTGATAAAATCATCATTATAACTGACTACAAGAACATATCCGTCAGGTATCTTAGCAGCAAAAGGACAGCCATCACTAAGATATCCCACAGCCGTATCCAGGGTAACACCTGAAATATTAATACCTCTTGCTCCTTCTCCATACATTTCGAAACTGTCAAGCCAGTTATTAGCAGTTCTTACCTCATCATAGTCAGCACTGATTCCCGCCGCAAGAAGACACATATAGTTGCAGGCTGCGAAGCTGTCATCCACATTGTCCACAGCCTTATACGGAAATGTTCCCGCCACCGTCAGATAAGGTCTTACTATCTTGTCTCTGTAAAGAGTAGCTCCATATGCATCTACAACAAATCCTCCATTATCATAGACGTCATTTATTGCTTTTCCAACACTGTCTGAAACACCTCTGATTCCGGACGGTCCATAAATGAATGCCCCTCTCTTATCAACAAGTACACCATCATATTTTACATCCGAATTATTTCCGGAAGCTGATACTCTGGTAAACAGTTCTTCATTACCGCTTCTGACAAAAACATTTAGAGGGAATTTAAGATAGGTCTCATTATTTCCCGCTTCATTCTCAATCCGGGTAACCTTAACCTGATCACCTGTATTATCGGGCTTGTAAGTGATATAATCCTTCGATGCATCAGAAATATCACCGGTTTCTTCATTAATCTGCTTTCTTGTGAGATAGATTACATTCTTATCCAGTTTGACACCGGAAATAAGAATTCCTTCTCTGTCGTATTTCTTTACAAGACTTCCATCCCTGCGGACAATATAAATCTTATCGAAAAGGAATTTCGGAGAACCATCCTTCTCCTTGGATACGTGTTCCGGTTCGGCAGCTCCGTACATAATATCGTCTCCGACAAACCCGAGAAGCTGCAGCCTGTGTCCTTTAAGCTTCTTCACAACTTCTGTACGTTTTTCGAAATCTATAATAGTTATTTCCTTCGTCTTCGTGAGATCGGAATTATCAGGATAGGCGATAACCTTCATATCCTGTGAAACCGCTGCATGTCCAGATGGAAGATTGGATATTCTCTCTTCAGTCTTTCCGGAGAAGATATCTATTGCAAGCATATTCTCTCCAATCAGAAGATAGAATTTTCTTTCTTTTTTGTCGTAATAACATAGTTCTCCAACCGACAGTTCCATTGCATCAAGAGGCAGCGCAGATTCTACAAACTGAAGTTCTCTCAGCATGGTTTCTTCAATATTATATTCATAAAGAACTACTCCGGTACTTCCTTCTCTTGGGCCTTCGTTAATCCTTCCGAAAACAACGAAATCCAGAGTATCCTCATCCAGTGAGAGAAGCTTTATGTCATAACCAACCTGAGGAGTCCTTTCCTTCTCTGCCTCATCGCTTGAGGTTCCGTATACGGTTGAATAAGTATTCTTTGAATTATTATATATCCATAAGCTGTTATCAGCTATAAATGCCAGGATCTTTGAATCCGGACTTTCCAGAAATCTGGGATTCTCATCAGCAGCCAGACCAAGAGATATCGAATTAGTTACAGGATCAATACCATCTGAATCAAAATCCTGATTCACAAATCTCTGATAATCACTAACCTTGATTGCAGCCGCACCATTGTCATAATTCAGAGCAAGATATTCTGATACAGCATAGGTCTTGTATACTCCGTTTTCTTCGGAAATGGTTTTATATACAAGCTCGATCAGAGCACTGGTATCCGTAAGTTCTTTTATCTTAGGAACCGGCTCACTGAGCCTCTCCATCTTTATTCCACTGAAAATGATATCCTCATAGGAAGAAGCCAGCGTAACATACGCCGGATTTCCTCTGGAATGGATATAGGTAGCATTTTCCGTATCATATACTGCACTGCTGGCATCAGAACTTCCGAAAACCTTAGAAAGATCTGCTTCACTCACTCCAGCCATTGCATCTGTAGTAGTTGCAACAGGTCTGTCTTTATCAGCCTCTTCTTTCTCTTTTTCGAGATCTGCCAGAATACCCGATACATTAAAGGTTGTAACGGCATTAGTTCCACTGGCAAGCTCTGCCACCTGTTTATTGGCATCAAACACAGCATCATCGAAACTCTCTGCATAGGAAAGGAAGCCACTCAGACGGGTCTCATTCAGGCTGACTACTCTGGTATAATAATTTATGGTTTTATTCTCATAGGAAGCCTTAATTACCAGACTGTATTCAAGTCCTGTGGTAAGATTCATCCTTATTGTCATCTGATAATGATTATAAATATCACCGGTTTCGACAAATCTGAAATCGCCATCCTCTACCAGATTACTTCCGTCAAAGGATCTGAGTTCATATTTGATTTCAGCACCGGTATCTATAGAATCACTCAGAAGTATATCTACCTGTTTAGAAGAATCCAGAGGGACAATGGAATCTCTGTAAAGGCTGGTATCAATATTATTGGTATATCCCAGCATACTGTTAAGCATCTTACCATCATACATGATATATGCTTTATCCATTGTCGGATTGTAACCCTCAACTGCTCTGGTGGTTCTGTTGCGGTTCTGTATGAAGTTGAAAGAAAGAGCAGATCCTGCAAATATCACCAGAAAAAGCAGTATCCCGAAGAGGGTTCTCTTTATCATCATTCTGTTCCTTTTTATCCTAATACATTTGTTAGGGTGTCAAAAGCAACTTTTGACACCCCATACATAAACTTATATTTAATCTCCAAAAGATATTCCAAGAGTTTTAGCTTCCTGAATCAGCTGATCTTC
Source organism: uncultured Lachnospiraceae bacterium (assembly GCA_902782965.1). Lineage (GTDB taxonomy): Bacteria > Bacillota > Clostridia > Lachnospirales > Lachnospiraceae > Eubacterium_Q. Next base: position 18,318 of record CACZPG010000148.1, on the reverse strand, counting down.
AGGATCTACATATTTAAGCTTTCCTGCTGATTCCTCCATAGGAATAGCAGTAACTTCATTATTCTTGAATACAACAAGCTTTCCGAAATCCTTAGCCTTAAACAGTTCTGCGCCCTTTGCACCGAATCTGCTGGAAAGTACTCTATCATATGCGTCAGGATTTCCACCTCTCTGAGTGTGGCCCGGAAGGGCAACTCTTACCTCAGTAGCAGGATATTTACCCTGAATATCCTTAGCAATTTCATATGCAATTGAAGGATAAGGTCTCTCGGCAATCTTCTGTTTTCTTTCCTTCTTAGGCAGCTTAGCAAGTTCCTTGGAAATAGCACCTTCAGCTACTACTATGATACAGAACTTCTTGCCCATCTTCTTACGCTTGTCAATAGTCTTATAAACCTTCTTCATATCATAGGGAATCTCAGGAAGAAGAATTACATCTGCACCACCGGCAACTCCGGCATAAAGAGTAATCCAGCCAACCTTGTGTCCCATAGTCTCAATGACAAATACTCGGTTATGAGATTCAGCGGTTGTATAAATACAGTCTATTGCATGAGTAGCTACATCTATTGCACTCTGGAAACCGAAGGTAACATCTGTGCCATAAATATCATTATCAATAGTCTTGGGAAGTCCTATTACATTAAGACCTTCCTGATAGAGTCTGTAGGCTGTCTTCTGTGATCCATTACCACCAAGAACAAAAAGTCCGTCAAGACCAAGCTTCTTATAGGTCTTTATCATTGCAGGAACCTTCTCTACACCATCATCTGTCGGTGTATCCAGGTATTTGAAAGGAACTCTCGATGTACCGAGAATAGTACCGCCTTTAGCAAGAAGTCCCGAGAACTCCATTGGTTCCATTACTTTATAATTTCCATAAATAAGGCCCTTATAACCCTCAAGGAAACCATATATTTCTACATCTCCGAAAAGATTTTCCAGACCCTTTACAACTCCTCTCATAGTAGGATTAAGAGCCTGACAATCGCCGCCACTTGTAAGTATTCCTATCTTCTTCATTTTGTAACCTCCCTCTTCTCTTTAAAGCTCTACTCTTCCATCCAGCGCTCTCATAAGTGTGACCTCATCGGTAACCTCAAGATCACCACCTACAGGAACTCCGCTTGCAATCCTGGTAACCTTTATTCCGGCAGGTTTGACAAGCTTGGAAATATACATTGCAGTAGCCTCTCCCTCTATACTGGAATTTGTGGCAATAATAATCTCGTCCACATCTCCCCTTAGTCTGATGAGAAGCTCCTTCAGTTTGATTTCCTCAGGTCCGATGCCCTGGCTGGGATTGATTACCCCATGAAGAACATGGTATACACCCTCATATTTTCCTGTTCTCTCATAAGCTGACATATCCCTTGGTGATTCCACAACCATGATGGTCTTGTGATCTCTGGTGGCGGATGCACATATCGGACAGAGTTCACTGTCTGTTATCGTAAAGCATTCTTTACAGTATTTTATTTTCTTTTTTGCATTCACAATTGCCTCTGCGAGAGCTTCTGCTCTGTCATCAGGCATACCGATTATATGAAATGCAAGTCTCTGAGCACTTCTGGAACCTATTCCCGGAAGATGACTCAATTCTTCAATGAGATGATTAACCTCACCGCCGTATATATTCATTTATTTCCGGTCTCCACTTATCTTAATACTGATATCTATACCTGTCACTAGAAAAGTCCGCCGAGACCGCCTCCCATGCCACCGGTTATCTTGCCAAGCTGTTCCTTCTCGTCATCAGCCTGTGCACGGATAGCTTCATTGACTGCTGCCATTATCAGATCCTGAAGCATCTCAATATCATCAGGGTCAACAACTTCTTCAGCAATTGTAATTTCAGTAATTTCCTTATGGCCGTTTATCTTAACCTTTACAACTCCGCCACCACTTGATGTCTCATATTCTTTCTCTTCTAATTCAGCCTGAGTCTGTTCCATCTGCTTCTGCATTTTCTGAGCCTGCTTCATCAGATTATTCATATTTCCCGGCATCATTCCTCCGGGATATCCTCCTCTTTTAGCCACGTCTTATTCCTCTCTTTCTTAGTTATTCAGTGTCTATGATTTTGATATCACTGAAATTGATTTTATTTAAAGCCTGGGAGTTTCTATCCAGAACTCCTGACGACCTCTTCTTAGCCAGCACTTCTATTTCTACCTTTTTGTTAATGATCCCGGATAAAAGTTCTTCAAATCTCGAACGCTTATTTGGATCACAGAAGAAATCATATCTTACCCCTTCCTCTTTCTCCTTCTCATCAAAGATCATTCTGAGTCTTGCTGAACCATCATCAGCAAAATTAGGCGAAGGTTCAATATCACATGCATCAGAATACTCTCTGTAGGGTTCCGGCAGCTTACGGGCTATCTCATTCCATTTCGTCGCCAGTTCTTCTATATCTTTTGCGACTGCAGGGGGAAATGAATCCCTTATATTCTGTAATGCAATCTTGCTCTGTTCCTCAGGATCATAATTCTCCTGCCCCGATAATGCCAGTTCTCCTGACTTAATCCTTTTCTTTATTTCCTCATCTATCCTCTGATCCAGCTTCTTGTCAATGATGGATTCAAGCATCGTTATATCAACATCACTCAGACCACCGGACGAATTGCTGCCGGTAGAGGCAATTACGGAGGAACCACTATCGGAAGCAGAACTGCCGGATGGATTACTGTCAGAAACAGAACTACCGGACGAAGCTGTCATTCCTGACTCAAGTTTCTCCAGTCTTCCTATTACGGCATCATAGCTCTCCCCTGTCTCAGGATGCATCATTTTGATAAGAGCCATTTCCAAAGTTATTCTCTTTACTGAGGAAGCCCTTATGGAGGAACAAAGTTCCTGAAGAATATTCAGGTATCTGGATAATGTATCAGTACTGAAATCCTTTCCCGTTTCTATCAGCTCTCCGGCTGTTTCCTCTGTCATATCAAGTTCTCCGGCCAATTTCGGAGAAAGCTTGAGAAATAACAGATTTCTCATAAACCAGGTAAAATCATCTACGAATTTAGTCAGATCCTTGCCATTATATATTGTTTCACTGACTATGCTTAGAACACGGTTTGCATCATTATTCTTAATAGCAGAAAGCATTTCCATGTATATATCAACCGAAACTGCACCGATGGTTCTCAGCACACTGTCTCTGGTCAATTCTTCTCCTATACTTGCAGACATACATTCATCAAGTATGGAAAGAGCATCACGCATTGAACCATCTGCTGTTCTTGCAATAAAGCTGAGAGCATCCCGGGTAGCCTGTCCACCCTCTCTCGAAACTATATCTTCAAGTCTGTCAGTAATGGTTTCAATGGAAATACGATGGAAATCATATCTCTGACATCTGGATTTAATAGTTACCGGAAGCTTATGTTCATCCGTGGTGGCAAGAATAAATATTACATACTCCGGTGGTTCTTCAAGCGTCTTCAGCAGTGCATTATAAGCTCCTGCAGAGAGCATATGAACCTCATCAATTATATATACAAGAAATCTTCCCTGCGCAGGTGAATACTGCACAGTTTCATTTATCTGACGGATATTATCCACACCGTTATTGGAAGCAGCATCTATCTCTATTACATTCAGAGAACTGCCGTCAGCTATTGCCTTGCAGCTGGGGCATGTGCCACAGGGTCCATTCTCCGTGGGATTCTCACAATTCACGGTCTTGGCAAGAAGTTTTGCCATAGTGGTCTTTCCCGTACCTCTTGTTCCACAGAACAGATACGCATGACCAACTCTGTCAGACTTAATCTGATTTCTTAATGTAGTTACTATATGATCCTGTCCTTTTACTTCATCAAATGAATCAGGACGAAATTTTCTATATAATGCAATATATGACATTGAAACATCCTCCGGACACTATCTGTCATAAACTGACAGACGGATTGAATATTTACTGAAGTAAATATCGCAATCTCTGATATTATATCATAGATTTGATTATTTTCATACCATATAATGGCTAATAAAGCCAAAACAAATGGCGGCAATACAAATAATATCTTATCTTTTATGCTCTTTTCCATTCACTAAAAAACTCCTTATCAACGTCACCACTATATCAACCGCCATAAGAAAAATATAACCTCCTGTCTATAAAGATTCTTATTCAGAACCAAGACAGGAGGTTACATATATATTAATCAAATAATGTATTAATTAAATAAGCCATTATGCATTAAACAGGCTGCTTACTACACTTCCGGCAATACCCTGTGAAGATGTAGCTGTTGGTTCCGGTCCGTTAACAGGCGCCATAGTAGGAGCACCATCTGTAGGAGCCATAAGAACCTTACCCGAACCACGAAATACATTAACAAGGCCTTCACCCGTTGCAGCTGAACCGATTGCATTTCCGGTTACAGTTTCAACTGTGAACTGAAGTGAACTTGACCATGCAATAGCCATATTACCATCTATTTTAAGAACATCATCCTGAAGAACAAATTCAAACAGCTCGCTTCTTGGTACCGGGCTTTCAAGAACCGCATAACCCTGACCAGAAAGACAAAGATTGAAGAGTCCCTCTCCACCAAGTAAAGCTGAGGATACATTTGATCTCTTATTAATAGTTTCCTGTAAGGTAGTATCACAGGCAAGGAAAAGTCCATCATCAAGAACCATGCCTGATCCCCATGAGCCAACATCTTCAATAAGCAGATGCTTATATGTAGGTTCAAGCATAACAAAGCCCTGTCCGCTATATTCAGGCTTTACTGCAGATTCTCCGGTAACAGCACCCTTAACCATTTTTCCAAGGAAATTACCTACACCCTTAACACCTGATGATACCTGCACATTTCCGGATATCCACTGCATAGCACCTGCCTGCATTTTTACAGATGAATTATTAAGCTGAACAAGAAGCTGTCTCCTTCTTACGTTCATCTGATGCATGAAGAAAGCATTTTCTGCAGTAAAAGGTGTAACTGAGAGATCTGCCTGGTGCTCATAAACAAAGTATGGACCGGAGCTTGCAATCACCTTCATGTTCTCGTTGTTGAATACATTGTTAACTTGAATCATTTTCTGATACCTCCTCATAAATAATAAAAATGTTCAGTTTCCCAATTAGTTTTTTCATCTCATATGAAACATATTAAATTATACCATTAAGTTGTTTTTAATACTATAATAAAATCATCAAGCATTACACTGTTTTTTTTATTTGTATAGTGGTATAATTGTTGTCGGTTTTATGAATAATCTGATAATGATAGATATAAGGAGAACTTAGTAATATGTCTTTACAGGATAAGAACGATTCCAATCTCAGTGAAAAAGAGAAACTTCTGGCTGAAATAAAAGGATATTACAATGGAGATGAATCATCATCTGCTACGACTTCCGGGACACCTTCTGATAATACATCGGCAAATACAGGCGACAATTCTATTCCAGAAGATATTTCTGACGAAGAACTTGAAGCAGCTGTATCTCCAACACCTGTTGTAATGCAGGTCGCAGAACCACTCCCCAAATACGGAAGCGGTTTCAAATTTGTTCCGATTATTTCAGTGATCACGGTCATTGCAGTTGTTCTCGGTCACATTCCGCCTATCACTTCCGGAATACCTACTGCTGCATGGCTGAGATATACATATATCGGATTCGGGGTTATATTCCTGTTCTTTGGAATCAAACTTATAGTTGATGCCGTTTCCACATGCTCCATCAATGAGAACCTTCAGATGGGAAAGCTTGTTACTACAGGAATCTACAGCAGAACCAGAAACCCCATCTATGCCGGTGTACTTATAATCTGTACCGCTGCATTATTCTTCTCCGGAAATGCATTTATGTATTTTCTTCCGATAGTATATTATTTCATCCTTTCGGGACTTATGAAGGCTACTGAAGAACCTTTCCTGGAAGAAAGATTCGGTGCCACCTACAGAGATTACAGAACCAGCACTTATATGTTTGTTCCATTCAAGAAGAATTAAAAACAGATTACAGTGAATTAAACGAAAAAATAGAGAATTAATACAAAAATCAAAAGAACAAAAAAGCGGTTACTGCAGATAAATCATTTTATCGAGCAGTTACCGCTTATTTTATCATACTGAAATTCTCATACTGAAATTCTCATATTGAAATTCTCATATTGAGATTCATGCATAATGAAATACTATCGCTACCACTATACCGAGTATACATCCCATAACAACCTGAAGAGGTGTATGTCCCACAAATTCCTTAAGTTTTTCCTTATTAGTGAGTTCTTTTCCCCCAAGCTTCTGCATGAAGGCCATCATATCATTTATTGCCTTGGCCTGTTTTCCGGTCTCAAGTCTGACTCCTGTGGCATCATGCATGACAATTATAGCCACTATAGCTGCAAGGGCAAATATCGGAGTATTAAAACCAACCTCAAACCCCGTTGAAAGGGCTACAGCTGTTACTGTGGCCGAATGACCACTGGGCATACCGCCATCACCAAAGAGTCTCTCAAAGTTTAGTTCATGGTTTACAACCAGATATATTATTGTTTTCAGAACCTGAGCCACAGCCCATCCAATAAGACCGGATATCAGAATTCTGTTCATGAGGATCTGTTTTAATATTTCCATTTTTATCTTCCTGCATCATTTTATATTTTTAAACCACTTTTTATTCTATCACAGCATGTATAAATCCGAAAGATAGTCTTACATATAATCGAGAACTACCCGGCAAGCGAATTGGCTGAGCATCTGATTCGCAGATCTTGCATAATTCTTGAAACACCCCTCAAAAAGTAGTACCATGATAAAACAAATCCATTGAAGATATTATGAATATTTTGTATCAGAAAGGCATTACTTATGGAAGAAAAACTCGTTCAACAACTTAAATCCAAGGGCTATCATATTACATTCGCCGAATCCTGCACTGCAGGGCTTGCCGCTGCGCGTCTGGTAAATGTTCCTGACGCATCTTCGGTACTTGATGTCAGCTTCGTAACCTATGCAGATGAAGCAAAGATAAAATACCTGAAGGTAAATCCTGATACCATAAAAGCTTACGGTGTTGTCAGTGAAGAAGTAGCTGCACAGATGTGTGAAGGAGCTGCTAAAGCCATGAACGCTGAGGTCGGTGTTGGAATCACCGGAATAGCAGGTCCCACAGGAGGAACCGATACCAAACCCGTTGGAATGGTATGCTTCGGATTCTTCATTAACGGCGAAATATCTACCTTCACGAAGCAGTTCGGAAGTATCGGCCGTAACCAGGTCCGTGAAGCAAGTGTTGAATTCGTCTACAATAAGCTTTCTGAGCTGCTGGTAAGCTAAGCACTAAATATCGTGAACTGAAAAGCAGAGTTCATAGCGAATTACTGCTTTACAGTTCCTCTTCTCTCATATCCTTCTCTTTATTAAATGCATCATACAGACACGGTACAAGTACAAGAGTAAGAATGGTTCCATAAATCATTCCGCCGACTACAACTATCGCCATTGGCTGTGACATTTCTGTACCCTTACCCATTCCAACTGCCATTGTTGACATCGAAATAATTGTAGTAAGAGCTGTCATTAATACCGGACGAAGTCTGGTCTTAGCAGAATCTATTATTGCATCCTTTTTAGACATTCCCTCCCGACGAAGCTGATTGATATAATCCACAAGAACGATTCCGTTATTTACGATTATACCTGCCAGCATTACAAATCCGATCATGGCAATAACCGAAACAGCTTTTCCGACTATAAACAGAGCCAGGAATCCACCTGTAAACGCCAGCGGAATAGTAAACATTATAATGAACGGTGATTTAAGACTCTGGAACTGAGCAACCATTATCAGATAAATGAGAATGACGGACAGAAGCATCATCAGAAGCACCTGTCGCATTGCCTCATTAATGGTCTCATCTTCACCGGTCATGGTAATTGAATATCCCTCCGGTATCGCAACATCCTTAAGTTTCTCATTTACTTCATTTCCTACCAGACCGATATTGTGATCATCATCAATTGCCGCCGCAACTCTTATATACCGGCTCTGATCATCTCTAAGAACCTGAGATAATTCTTCGCCTTCGGTAAAGGTTGCTACTGTTGAAAGAGCCACCTCTTTCTCTTCGTTATCCTCTCTGTCCACATAGGTAAGCTTAAGCTTCTTCAGATCATCAATAGTTATATTCGCCTGCTTATCAGTCTCAACGAATACATCATAATCCTTAACATCCGTCTCTATTTCAGTTGTAGCCTTGGTAGAAGCAAGTTCACCGGCAATCACTCCATATATCTGCGCAACGGTAAGACCATAATCTGCAGCTTTCTTCTTATCTACTGATATCATAAGCGTATTGGTCATATTATCAAGACCATCATCAATATTCTCAATTCCTTCAACACCGCTTATGGCAGCTGATACTTCGCCCGCAAGTTTCTGAAGAGTTTCGATATTTCTTCCCTTAATCATTACGGTAATTCCGTTACCCATCAGAGCTTCCATATCCATCATGGAGGTGCTTACCTCGATTTCACAATCAATCCCTTCAGCCTTCTCCATAATCCGTCTGGTGATTTCGGCATTACTGAGTCCGGCATCCTCTTTGAGAAGAACATACATTGATACATCATCTGCTCCACCGCCGGACAGAGCACCAAGGGTAGAACCATTTCCGATCATTGATCCGATAGTTTCTATTTCTTTGATTTCCAACAGACCTTCAGTAAGCTTATCTGCACATGCTGTCATTTCTTCGAAGGTACGTTCCTCCCCGTCAGGCACAGACAGCGTAATACTTACCTGATCACTCTGCATTTCAGGCATGAATTCTGTACCTCGCTTAAGAGCAAGGAATACAGATGCCCCAGCCAGAAGTATCATAATAACAAACACCAAAGGTTTAAATCTTAATGCGCCGCTGAGGAAAGCAGTATATCCCCGCATAAAAAGATTCTCGTCCCGGTCTTCCTTCTCTTTTGTGTTTCGGAGAATTCCCTGTGCCATCGCCGGAACCAGTGTAAGCGCTACTATAAGAGAAGCTCCCAGAGTATATGCAATTGTAAGACCCATATCCACGAACAGCTGTCGGGTAAGTCCATCAGTAAACACAATCGGCAGGAATACACACATTGTTGTAAGAGTAGAAGCCGTTATGGCTCCGGATACCTGACTTGCACCATAGACTGACGCCTTCTTGATTGACTGTCCTTCCTTACGGAGTCTGTAAATATTCTCTATTACAACTATAGAATTATCCACAAGCATTCCTATACCCAGAGTAAGTCCGGACATAGAAATGATATTAAGTGAAATATCAGTAAAGTACATAAGTACTATCGCAAATATAACCGAGAAAGGAATTGCACATGCAATAATAATTGTAGGTCTGATATCACGAAGGAAAATAATAAGTATAATAATAGCCAGTGAAGCTCCCAGAATCATATTCTGAAGGATTGATTTCACAATAATGTCTATATATACACCCTGATCCATCAAAACTGCAAAATGAAGTCCTTTTTCTTCCGTTCTTTCCAGACTGCTGAATTTATCCAGTATGGAATCTGTAACATCTCCCGTCGCATAACCGGTCTGTTTCTCAAAAGATATCAGAAGTCCCGGATCACCATTCAACTTGGCATAAGCTTCTTCGGAATCATCCACTTCCTTTACATCCGCAACATCAGATACTTTGATAACACCAACCGTATCCATATTAAGATCTATCAGAACTGTATCTTCAAGTTCCTTAGCATCGGAAATACTCTCTCCTACCTTTACCAGGTAGTCACCGCCTTCTCCGGGAGCATATCCTGCCGGCATATCAAAATTCTGAGCCACCAGAAGGTTATTCAGAGTGTCCAGAGATAACACCTGATTCAGATCAGCACTATCCATTGCACTGTCTATCGAATCATCCAGCTGCTTCTCTGCATTTTCTATCTGCATTTTGCCCTGAGAAAGCTCCGCAGATGCTTCAGCCATAGTTATAGACTGCTCTATCTCAGCCTTGTTAATACTCTCAAGTGCATCACTTGTTGCAGACTTTCCATCCTTAACTTTATTGATACCTGCTTCAAGCTTCTTGATTCCCTTCTTAACTTCAGTCCTCTGTTTCTCAAGCTTCTTCAGAACGGCAGGAATGTCAGTATAAGTCTTAAGGGTTATCCCCTGAGAAGCCATAGCCGCACCACTGGAAGCCAGTTCTGCATTAATCGCAGCAAGAGTCTGAGTAAGCTGTGTCTGCTGAGCATAGGCCTGCTCAACAGTCATTCCCGAAGAAGCTGCAAAAGTGTTCTCATCCAGAACCCCCTGTTCATACAGAGCAAGAACAGAATTAATTCCGTCTAGTCCCTCCTGAACCTTCTTCGCATTTTTATATGCAGTATTAAGACCTTTGATGGTTTCATCCAGTGTAGACTTGGTATCCTTTAAGGATTTGAGCTGTTCATTTAAATCCTTTTCGGTCTGATATAGTTCTATCTGAGTTGACTGAAGCATTCCCTTATTTTCAGAAATCTGATCAGCAAACTCTTCCTTACCTTTCTCAAGAGCCGCTTCACCGGATTCTATCTCTGCTTTCGAATCTGCCAGTTCATTCTTGGCATCATCAAATTTGGAATCAATTTCAGCCATTATCTTATCATTGAGTTTATCAACCTTATCCTGATTAAGAACTACACGGACACTTTCCTTGATTCCGCCTGTAGCGGTAACAGAAGCAACCCCCTCTATACTTTCAAGCTGAGGAAGAATATCTGATTCAATATAGTCAGTCAGCTGAACGCTGTCCATGTTATCTGCATTTACCGCCGCTACCATTACTGGAAGCATATCCGGATTGATCTGCATAACCACAGGTGTTCCTACCGACTCTCCAAAGGTACCTTTGACCTGATCCAGACTCTGCTGAACTTCAATAAGAGTCGCATCCATATTAGAAGTCTGTTCGTACTCAAGAATAACTGTAGAGTAACTGTTATAGGACATGGATTGTATACTCTTAAGGTTGGAGGTAGTAGCAAGTGCCGACTCAATCGGAGAAGTTACTTCCTTCTCAACAGTTTCAGGACTCGCACCCATGTCTGTTGTGATAACAAGAACATAAGGAAGATTCATGTTGGGGAGCAGATCTGCCGTCATTCTCATTAAAGCTACGATACCGATTACGACAACTGCTATTACAGCTACGAATACAGTATATGGTCTTTTTACACTAAACTTTGATATCATAATAATTCCTCTTATTTATAAATTATATAAAATATAAATGAACAAATTTATAAATACCTACACGTAAACAATTGGGGCAAAAAAGATGACAAAAAGGACTGACCTTCTTGTCATCTTTTTGTATAGCTTAAAGATTTAATTCTTCAATTGGTACAGGTTTACTAAACAGGAATCCCTGAGCCATATCAGTACCAATGTTCTGAAGGAACTTGTACTGATCCTTAGTCTCAACCCCTTCAACAAGAGATTTGACCCCGAGATTCTTAACCATATCTATAATGGATGTCACTATTACAGCTGTCTGAGGTTTATTATCAAGAGTTCTCATAAATCTCATATCAACCTTAATAACATCAAAATCAAAATCCTGAAGAGCATTGAGAGATGAATAGCCACTTCCAAAATCATCCAGCCATACTTCAAAGCCGAAAGCTTTCAATTCATCTATTTTCTTAATAAGCTCTTCTTTATCATCTACAAGCGCACTCTCGGTTATCTCAATGTGAATATTATTCGTATTGACCTCGCGGTCAGAAACAACACCTTCAATATAACCGACAATATCCGTCAGCATAAAATCAAGTCTGGAAAGATTTACAGATACCGGCACATCAAAGCCTGCCTTCTCTTTGAGATAGGACTGATCTTTACAAACCTGAGATATGATGAACATATCAATCTTATGAATTAATCTGGATTCCTCAAGAACAGGTATAAATTCAGCAGGAGACAGGAAGCCATAAACCGGATCCACCCATCTTGCTAAGGCTTCAAGTTCTATAAGCTTGCCATTCTCAATATCAACGATCGGCTGATAATATACTTTAAGGTAGCCCTTCTCAGCAGCCTCGTCAACATGACTGATAACATACTGCTCAAGCTTATTATGACTCTCCAGATTAGAATCATAATAAACATACTGTTTCTCAAATATATGTTTGATACTGTCACACGCCAGCTTAGCCTTATCGGAAGCTACGCCAATATCATCGCCCTTCTCGTATTCATAAATTCCTGCCTTGAGTGTTACTTCGCTGTTACCAAATAGAGGTTTAATCCTTGCGAAAATAGTATCCAGTCTGCTGTCAACCTCTTCCTTAAATGCAAGAATAACGAAATGATCCTCGGCAAATCTTGAAATAAGCCTTTCGCTGAATTCCTCATTAAGAATATCAGCTATATCCTTAAGCAGCTTGTCTCCCTTACGGAATCCATAATTCTCATTATAGCTCTTAAAATTATTTAGATTGAAATACAGGAAAACAGGCTTGTCATCCATAGTAATGATATTACCGAGAATTTCATCAGCCCTTATCCTGAAGAACTGCATATTAGGAAGACCTGTTAATTCATCCACACTTCCTTTATTAAGATTCTTACCTACTTCGGTAAGAATATCTGTCATTCTCTTGTCACTTCTGTCATAAGGGAATCCAATAATAGTACCGCCCTTTTCATTCTTAGCTTCAAGAAGTCTGACATCCGCATGTCTGATCATCTCATTCATATCCGAAGCATCAACAGGCTTGCCATAAATATATCCTATACTACAGGACGGATGAAGTCTCATATTCTTAACAGTTATATCACTGAATTCATCTTTCACCTTCTGGAGACAGTCTAAAAACTCCTCCTCCACGTTGCCCGGATGAATTACCAGTACCTCATCACTCTCATACCTGTAACATAATGATTCACCAAATAATTTCTTGGTTATGTCACCGAGACACTGAACCATTTTCTCCCCGAGCTCATGACCGTACATATCATTGAAAAACTTGAAATAATCAATGTTAATTATAGCCATAAACAGATTCTTATCCACATAATCCGAAGCTTCCAGCTTCAATGCATATCTGTTCTTAAGCTGAGATATTTCATCGCGCTTCGCATGAAAATCAGATTTCATATAATTCTCAATATTGTCATATCTCTCAGCAAGAACAAAAAGATTAAGGAATATAGAGCCCATCAGAAAGCTGAGGGCATGAACCAGATCAACTTTAAATACAGCCTGACTCTTAAAGGTAAAACCAAAAATAATATAGATGAACATCATCAGAATAATATACAGAAGATGTCTTACCGGATTATCCAGAATGAATGGAGGCAGACATATCAGCAACAGGAAAAATGTAATGGTAACATTGTTCGGATCCCAGATGGTACCCATGAGTATCCCGAATATCATTACCGGAATCTGCATTGCATACAGGAACACAAGACTGTTCTTAATACCTTTTCTGAGAACCAACACCCTGATTACTGCCGCAACCACAAAATACATCAGCAGCACAAAACTCTGGGTATAGCCCTTGGTTTTAGCTATAAACACGTTAGAAAGCATATTTACAAACGCAACAATAAGACCTACAAAAATGAAGGTTTCGCTGGCGATAACATTTCTCTTATCAACCTCGTCTTTATAATCATAGTATCTTTTAGGTGTAAGCCTTCTGAGAAAATTCATGATTTACCTTTTTCCAATCTTAATGTTGCGTATCATTCCAAATCTGTATACTGATCTTACTGATCACTAAGCATATCTTTCTTTAATGCATCAAGTCTGTCAACTGCTTCAGCTTCGTTAGTTCCTTTAACTCCGAAATAGAACTTAATCTTAGGCTCTGTTCCTGAAGGACGAACGCAGCACCATGCATTATCCTCAAGTTCATAATAAAGAACATTTGATGAAGGAAGTCCCGTTGTACTCTTCTCGCCTGTTACAAGATCTATTCTCTCATCTGTTTTATAATCTCTTGCTGCCAGAACCTTAAGACCACCAAGCTCCTTAGGCGGATTCTGACGGAAATTATTCATCTTGTTCTGAATCTCAGCAGCCCCCTCAATACCCTTAAGTTCCAGAGTAGCGAGGCCTTCTTTGTAATATCCATACTTTTCATAGAGTTCCTTCATAGCATCACAAAGTGTCTTGCCCTGTTTCTTATAAAATGCAGCAACTTCGCAAAGCATCATTACAGCTACTATAGAATCCTTATCTCTTGCATAGGTTCCTGTAAGACATCCGTAAGACTCCTCCAGACCGAATACATAATTATTACAGCCTGTCTCATTAAATATCTTAATCTGTTCACCTATATACTTGAAGCCTGTAAGTACTTCAACCAGTCTTGCATTGTAGTTAGCAGCAATGGCTTTGGTCATGTCAGTAGTAACAATTGTTGTTACAAGGGCAGGATTCTCAGGAAGTGTTCCGGTAGCTGTTCTCTCTCTGAAAATATATTCTGCTATAAGCATTCCGGACATATTACCTGTGAAGCTCATGTATTCACCGGTCTTTGTATCCTTGGCATATACACCAAGTCTGTCAGCATCCGGATCAGTAGCAAGCACAATATCTGCATCTACTTCCTTAGCAAGCTTAAGAGCCAGCTCCCAGGCCTTAGGATCCTCAGGATTAGGATAAGCTACTGTAGGGAAGGAACCATCAGGAATCTTCTGCTGTGGTTCAACATATACCTGTGTAAATCCAAGTTCTCTGAGAACACGGCGTACATTTACATTTCCTGTTCCGTGAAGCGGTGTATAAACAATCTTGATATCCTTAGCCATATCAGGAATGATTTCCGGATGAATGCTCTGTGCCTTAACCTGAGCCACATACTTATCATCAAAGTCTGTTCCGATAATCTTGAACAAACCGATTGCTCTTGCATCATCTTCATCCATGCTCTTAACATTAGCAAAGTCTGTAACTTTAGCAACCTCTGCCATTATACCTGTATCATGAGGAGGAGTTACCTGAGCACCATCTTCCCAATAAACCTTGTATCCATTATATTCTCTGGGATTATGGCTGGCAGTAACTACAATACCTGCTATACATCCTAATTCTCTTACTGCAAATGAAAGTTCCGGAGTCGGTCTGAGGGATTCAAATAAATAAGTCTTAATACCGTTAGCATTCAGACAAAGAGCAGCAGCTCTCGCAAATTCAGGTGACATGATTCTTGAATCATGGGCTATTGCAACACCCTTCTCCTGTCCGTTATGTTCAACAATATAGTTAGCAAGTCCCTGAGTAGCCTGACGTACTGTATAAATATTCATACGATTAGTACCTGCACCTCTTATTCCTCTGAGACCACCGGTACCGAATTCAAGACTTCTGTAAAATCTGTCCTCAATTTCTTTCTCATTTCCCTGTATGCTTCTGAGTTCTTCTCTGGTTGCATCGTCGAAATACGAATCATTTAACCAACTCTCATAAGCTTCCATATAATTACTCATCTTCGTATCCTCCCTTGTAAAATAGATAATGTCATAGATATTGTAATTATATCATTTTAAATGTAGTTTTGGCTATAAAAAAGATGAACTTTATATATTGAATTTTTGCCTTTGATTGTGTTATCATTGTTTTCGCTCAAAATAATTCAAATCAATAGCTTTTTAAGCATATATTTCCTGGTTTCAGCTATCTTATCCAGGTAATCCGGAGGCTTTAAATGAAGAAAATTATACTGACCGGCGGTGGTACCGCAGGACATGTCACTCCAAATATAGCTATGATTCCAAAGTTAAAAGAAATGGGATATGAAATAAGCTATATAGGCACCTATAACGGAATAGAAAAACAGCTTATAGAAGAAACCGGAATTCCCTATTACGGGATTTCTTCAGGAAAGCTCAGGCGATACTTTGACCTAAAGAATTTCACGGATCCCTTCCGGGTAATAAAGGGCTTCGGTGAGGCCAAAAAACTGATGAAAAAGATTCAGCCCGATGTTGTTTTCTCCAAGGGTGGATTTGTTACGGTTCCTGTTGTCCTCGCAGCAGCATCCCGTAAAATCCCTGTAGTCATCCATGAATCAGATATGACACCGGGACTCGCTAATAAGATTGCCCTTCCAAAGGCAACCAGGATATGCTGCAACTTTCCAGAAACCAAAGATCTTTTCAATGAGAAAGCAACTGTAACCGGAACACCTATAAGAGCCGAATTATTCAGCGGCAGCCCGGATAAAGCATTTGAGCTATGTGGCTTCACTGAGAAGAAGAATACTATACTGGTGGTTGGCGGAAGCACAGGCTCTGTAGTGATCAATGAAGCCGTCAGAAAAGTTCTGGATGAAATACGTAAAGACTTTAATGTGATTCATATATGTGGAAAAGACAAGACGGATTCAGACTATGAAAATATCCCCGGTTATAAACAGTTCGACTATGTAGGACCTGAACTTCCGGATATGTTTGCACTGGCAGATATAGTCATTTCCAGAGCCGGCGCGAATGCCATATGTGAACTTCTGGCTTTAAGAAAACCTAATATTCTTATTCCTCTGTCACGTGCAGCCAGCCGCGGCGACCAGATACTGAATGCCAATTCATTCAAAAAAAGCGGATATAGTCATGTGATCGAGGAAGAACAATTAGGAAGTGATACTCTTCTGGCCGCAATAAGGGACGTTTCAGCTAATAAAGAGAAATATATAGAGAAAATGAATACAAGCGAAGGAAGTGATGCCATAAAGACCATAACTTCCATTATTGACAGTCTGGCAAACTAACAGTCATACAAACTAACAGTCATACAAATTAACAAAGGTTTATTTATAATCAACTTACAAAATGTAAAATCATAATACCAATAAAAAATGCCGCATCATGCGGCATTTTTTAATATCTATAAATCTTATCTTACAGATTAGCGAGACAGTCAATTACAGGCTGGAAATATTCATCTGAACTTGTGTAATGTGACTCAGCTACATCTATCTCTGAAGGTGCTGCAGCCTTTCCAGCTTCAACTACCTTATCACCAATCTTGATCTCACTACCCTGCTTCTTAACATGGAAGGTTAAACGAACATGAGCATTTGTGTGTGTAACCATTCCTGTATCATTAGTTGAATTCTCAACACTGACTGTTATCTTATACGCATCATAGTATACGTCATATGATCCGTTTCCGGCATCATCAACACTAATTTCTTTGATTGTCCATGCATTACTATCCTGAGTAGAAAGCTTACTGTCATAAGTAACACCCTTATTCTTTGGGAATGTTGCAGCCTTAAGAGCGTCAACTATAGGTGCATAATTATCATTAGTATTACTCTGGATTGTCTGAGTAAGAGGGTTCTTAATGCTTCCCGGCAGAATGTAGTATACACCAACTGCAATTGCAGCAAGAATAATGATACCAAGTAGTATTCTTCCTATTTTGTTTGCCATAATTTTCATCTCCTTAAAATAAAAATATATTAGATATTATAAATATCAATACAAACTCATTAATCAGAAAATTTCCCTCTCCAGCTGATAAATGAAATTCTCAATAATCTGTATTCTCTTATTGTATTCATTTCTCGCTGTATCAGTCTTACAACGGCTGATATTAGGCTTATTCGTTCTGTAATAATCCTTAATACGATAATAGGCCCTCTTATAACTTGCCTCATCCTCAAGTGCAGTAGCCATACAATTACACATTATGCCAATAGCTCCGACTTCATCCAGCAGATCAGCATCCATTACGATTCTACATTCAAGAGAAAGATCCTTGTCGGTATCCTTGTCTTCATGAACCATAATAATCTCTCCTACCTTGACAATCATCTCCGGATCAACTCCAATACTGTCAAGATATTCTACTGCTATTTCAGCACTAACCTCATTATGAGGTCTTTCTGCATCCCAACCGACATCATGAAGAAGCGCCGCCAGAACAATTACGTCCAGATCGCCGCCCAGTTTAGCCTGAAGTCTTATAGCCCACCTATATACCCTCATGGTATGCTCATATCTATTATTAAACGGATATGACCCGGTACTGTCATTTTCAGAAGTGGTCTTTTTTACAAATTCTATTACTTCTGAGTAATCCATCCTTCGCTAACCCCTAACACTTTTATAATCTCTCTCCAAATGTTACCACATCAATAACAATTTTAATAATAACACTTCTAGTCAAATAATGCTACTTTTTTATTTTTTTATATCTCTGATTATAAACCGCGCGACTGGCTTTGCAAAATCCATACGGACGTTACCATGGCAGTTAACTCGCTCCAGGCTGCCTCGCGGCGCACAGGATATCCTGCTTAGTGCTGCTTTGTTCCCAACCTGACACGGTTCACAGGGTCCTGTCGCGCA